>JAYRLF010000225.1:0-7232 GCA_041905385.1 Allosphingosinicella sp. | reverse complement strand
TGCTCACCGACGGCCGCAGCCGCAACACCGACCTCGTCTTCGATCATCCGCGCGGCCGGATCGGCTATACCAGCACCGCTCGCAATGGCCGCGACGCCGACCTCTGGATCATGGACCCAGCCGATCCCGCATCGGCGCGCATCGTCGCCGAGCGCGAAGGGCCGGGCTGGCGCTTCCTCGATTTCGCGCCCGACGGCCGGACCGCGCTCGTCCAGCGCTACGTCACCGACACGAACAGTCCGCTCTTCCTGCTCGACCTGGACGGCGGCGGGTTCCGGCCGCTCATTACTGCCGATCAGGCGGTCGCCAATGCCCGCTTCGGTCCCGACGGCTCGATCTACGCCACGACCCATGCCGGCAGCGACTTCCTTGCTTTGGTCCGCCTCGATCCGGCCAGCGGCGAGGCTCGGCCACTGCTTCCGCGACAGTCGGGCGACATCGAGAGCTTCGATGTCGGCGCGCGGCCGCGCCCGTTCATCGCTTTCTCGGTCAATGACGGCGGCGTCAGCCGCGTCTCGATCCTCGATCTGCGCAGCGGCCGAGTCCGGCCCGTCCGGGACCTTCCCGACGGCGTCGTCGACGGGCTGACGATCGCGCCCGACGGGCGGATCGGCCTGTCGCTGACCGCCGCCCGCTCGCCCGGCGACGCCTGGAGCATCGATCCGTCGCGGCTGACCGCCACGCGCTGGACCCATAGCGAGGCGGGCGGGATCGACACCGCCCGGCTGCCGCTGCCGGAGCGGGTCAGCCTGCGTGCGCAGGACGGCGTCGAGATTTCCGGCTTCCTCTACCGACCCGATCCGAGCCGGTTCCCCGGGCCGCGGCCGCTGCTGATGATCGTCCATGGCGGCCCGGCCGCGCAGTCGCGGCCGGTCTTCCAGGGGCGCAGCAATTACTATCTCGACCGGCTCGGGCTGGCGGTCTTCGAGCCGAATGTCCGCGGTTCGGAGGGTTTCGGCCGCCGCTTCCTCGAGCTGGATAATGGCCGCCTGCGCGAGGGCGCGCTGCGCGACCTCGGCGCCTTCCTCGCGCATTTCGCCACCGACCCCGGCATCGACCGCGGCCGCATCGTACTGTCGGGCGGATCCTATAGCGGCTATCTCGTGCTGCGGGCGATGAGCGACTTTCCCGAGCTCGTGCGGGCCGGCATCGTCCAGTCGGGCATCACCGACTTCGTCTCCTTCCTGGAGAATACGGAAGCCTATCGCCGTGACCTGCGCCGCGCCGAATATGGCGATGAGCGCGACCCGGAGATGCGCGCATTCCTGCGGTCGATCTCGCCGATGCAGCATGCCGGCCGCATCCGCCAGCCGCTGCTGGTGATCAGCGGCGCAAACGACCCGCGCGTCAGGATCAGCGAATCCAACCAGATCGTCGAAGCGGTGCGCCGCAACGGCGGTCCAGTGTGGCACGTCGTCGCCGCCAATGAAGGCCATGGCTTCCGGCGACAGGAGAATCGCGAATTCCAATTGGTGGCGATGGGGGCGTTCCTCAGCCGGCATTTGCTGGAGGCGGGCGCGAACGGGCGCTGAGACGTCCGCTTATGCGGAGGAGGGAGAATGATGAGAGGAAGACCGGCGCTTGCATTGCTCGGACTCCTGGCGGCCTCCGCCGCGGCTGCACAGCTGCCGCAGCCGCCTGCCCTAGCTCAGCCGACCGCCAGTGTCCGCCTCGCCGCGCTGGTCGCGCGGATCGAGCGCAGCGACTTCGCCCGCGAGCCCCTCCGCGCGGCGCTTCGCGGTCGGGCCGAGGGTCTGCCCGCCTTTGTCGACCCGCTCGGCGACGCAGCGGCCGCGGCACTGGAAGCGGATCGGCGGGGCGAGCTGGCCGAATTGCAGTCGATCGATCGTGCCGGCCTGACCGGGCAGGACCGCATTCTCTACGACGTCGTCCGCTATCGGACCGAGCAGGCCGTCCGGCTGTTCGATACCGGCCTCTACGACGTCCAGCGCCGGCTGGCGCTCGACCCGCGCAACGGACCGCATCTCCGCTTTCCGGAATTCGCCGGCAACCGCGCGCTCTACGCCAATCTCGCCGATTATGAGCGCGGCCTCGCCCGCCTGTCCGGCTTCGCCGGCTATTTGCGCAATGCGGTCGACCAGCTCAGGCGCGGCGTCGCCGATGGGCAGGTCCAGTCGCGGGCCATCGTCCGAAATGTGATCGGCCAGGTCGAGGCGATCCTCGCGGTGCCGGTCGAGCAGAGTCCTTTCTACGCGGCGATCCGCGCCTTTCCCGAATCCGTCGCGCCGGCCGATCGGACGCGGCTCGCCGCCGCCTATCGGGAGGTCATCGCCAACCAGGTCTATCCCGGCTACGAATTGTGGCGAACCTATCTCGCACGGGACTATCTGCCGCACGCGACCGAGGCGCCGGGTCGCGCCGCGATCCGGCGCGGCGACGCTCTCTACGCCGCCGAGCTCGCCGCCCGCACCACCACCAGCCTGACCCCGGGCCAGGTCCATGCGACCGGCCTTGCTCAGGTCGCGCGACTTCGCCGCGAGATGGACTCGCTGCGGCGCGAGGTCGGCTTCCAGGGCGATCTCAGCGCCTTCTTCGAGCATATCCGGACCGACCGCCGCTTCTATTATGAGCGGCCGGAGCAGCTGATCGCGCATATCGACGCAATCCTGGCCCGGATCCGGCCCGCGCTTCCGCGCCTGTTCGCGTCGCAACCGGCGATGCGGTTCGAGGTCCAGCCGCTGCCGCCGCAGGCCGGCCAGCGCGGGCCGGGCTTCTACCGACAGGGCGCGCCCGACGGCTCGCGGCCAGGAATCCTGTTCATCAACATGGACATGCTCGACAGCCGGTCGATCCCGTCGCTGGAGACTTTGATCCTCCACGAAGGCATTCCCGGCCACCATTTCCAGACCTCGCTGGCGCAGGAAAATGCGAGCCTGCCGCCGTTGCTCCGGTTCGGCTCCTTCACAGCCTATAATGAGGGCTGGGCCCATTATGTGGAATCGCTGGGGCCGGAGCTGGGCCTGTTCACCGACCCCTATCAGCGCTTCGGCAATCTCAACATGACGATGCTGCGGGCGGCCCGGCTGGTGATCGACACCGGCATCCATGCCCGCAACTGGAGCCGGCAACGGGCGATCGACTATCTGCTCGCCAACAGCTCGCTGACCCGGGCCGATGTCGAGCTGGAGGTCGACCGCGCGATCTCGAGCCCGGGCGAGGTCTGCGCCTATATGATCGGCGCGCTAAGGATGCAGGCGCTACGGGAGCGTGCCGCCCGCCGCCTCGGTCCGCGCTTCGACATCCGCGCCTTCCACGAACAGATGCTGGGCAGCGGCGCGCTGCCGCTCGACGTGCTCGACGCGAAGATCGATCGCTGGTTGGAGGAATCCGTCTAAGGTCCGGCATCGTTCAAGGCAGCCGAATCGGAGACCCAATCATGGCGGAAGTGATCGTTCCCGGCCGCGCCCCGGGCGGACATTATTCCTTCGCGACCACCCATGAAGGCTTCGTCTTCACCGCCGGCCATCTGCCGGTGCCGCCGGGCGGGCACGCCGAGACCAACGCCGATTTCGACGGCCAGGTCCGGCAGGTGTTCGACAATCTGTTCGCCACGCTCGCCGCGGCCGGAGCGGGGCCCGCGGATGTCCTGCAGGTCAGCGTCTATCTGGTCGGCATCGACCGCTGGCCCCGCTTCAACGCTCTCTTCGCCGAGATCTTTGGAGGCCATCGGCCGGCACGGACGGTCATCCCGGTGCCGGAGCTTCACTACGGCTATCTGCTGGAGGTCGAAGCCGTGGCGGCGGCGCCGACCCCATAGGGTCCAGGCGGCTGCTTTCTTGATCCTGCGCGCGCCGACTGGTGGTGCCGGGTCGGATCGGTGCACAGCCGGCCCGGATCATCCCAAACGTTCGTCGGCCAGGTCCTGGATGTCCGTGCGGGGAAAATCGTCGCCAACAAAGAGGAGGGGCTCGCCGGTCGACCGGGCGCAGGCGTAGGCGAAGCAGTCTCCCATGTTCAGCGCCGCGGGATGACGTCCCTTTCCGTAGCGGTCGAATGCGGCGATCGCGATGTCGCACTCGGCTTTGCCGATGGCGATCAGCTCGATCGCGGCCATGTCGACGAATTGTGCGACGATGGCCTGGGCTTCGGTCACCGCATAGCCATGCTTGCGCGCCACGGCCGCCACGGCTTCGAAGATCGCGATGGGCGAGGTCGCACGCCGCTTCGCGGCCGCGAGACTGTCGGCAAGGGCGGGTCCGTCGGATTCGTCGGTGAGAATGGCGACGATGGCCGAGGCGTCCAGGAACATCAGCTGTCGCCGGACAAATCGTCGAAAAAGGCCTTGTCGGCCTCGAGGCCGGTCGGCGGGCGACTGATCACCCTTGCGCGCAGGCTCGCCAGCCTGGCCTGCATCGGTATGGCCTGATCCTCGCGCTGCAGTTCATTGCGAACCGCGAGCTTCACCGCTTCGGTCAGACCGATCTGGCGTCTGCGCGCCAGCTTTCGGACGAGCGTGTCCGTCTCGGCATCGCGGACATGGAAAGGCATCCAAACCTCCTCGGATAGACGGATAGAATATATCAGCTAGCCAGCTATACGCAAGTCGCTGTCGACCATGACCTCGAGGCTGCGAGAGCCGACCTGACCGTGCAGGTCGCGAGCTTCGCGTCGGTTCAGGCCGCGCTTTTTGCTCTTTCGCGCCGCCGCTGCTCCACGCTTTCCGCCAGCCGGTCGAGCAGCCCGACAGTGTCGTCCCACCCCAGGCAGGCATCGGTAATGCTCTGTCCGTAGGTCAGCTCCGTCCCGCTCTCGAGCTCCTGGCGCCCCTCCACCAGATGGCTCTCGATCATCACCCCGAAGACGCGGCGCTCGCCGCCGCCGACCTGGCCGGCGACGTCGCCGATCACCTCGATCTGGCGGCGCGGATCCTTGCGGCTGTTGCCGTGGCTGGCGTCGATCATCAGCCGGCAGGGGAGCTTGGCCGCACGTGCCTCGGCGCAGGCCTTGTCGACCGCTTCGGCATCGTAATTGGGCTGGCTGCCGCCGCGCAGGATGACGTGGCAATCCCCATTGCCCCGGGTCGCGACGATCGCCGAATGGCCGCCCTTGGTGACCGACAGGAAATGGTGCGGCTGGGAGGCGGCGTTGATCGCATCGAAAGCGATCTTCATGTTGCCGTCGGTGCCGTTCTTGAAGCCGACCGGACAGGACAGGCCCGAAGCGAGCTCGCGATGGACCTGGGATTCGGTGGTCCGCGCCCCGATCGCGCCCCAGGCGACCAGGTCGGCGACATATTGCGGCGTGATCATGTCGAGATATTCGGTGCCGACCGGCAGGCCCATCTCGACGATGTCGAGCAGCAGCTCGCGCGCGATCCTCAGGCCCTTGTTGATCTGGAAGCTGCCGTCGAGATCGGGATCGTTGATCAGCCCCTTCCAGCCGACGGTGGTGCGCGGCTTTTCGAAATAGACGCGCATCACGATCTCCAGCCGGTCGGCGAGGCGACGGCGCTGCTCGACGAGCCGGGCTGCATAATCGCGCGCCGCGGCCGGATCGTGGATCGAGCAGGGCCCGACGATGACGACCAGCCGATCGTCCTCGCCGTGGAGGATGCGATGGATCGCGCCGCGCGATTCGTAGACGGTGTCGCTCGCCTTGCTGCCGATCGGGAATTCGCGAAGCAAATGCGATGGCGGCGCCAGCTCCTTGATCTCCTCGATGCGCAAGTCGTCGGTACGGTGGGTCATGCGGCGTCTCCCGGCAGTCGCCGGTCGCGGCGGATCGAGATTAGGTGGTTGACCATGATGAACTCCTAGCCCGAATGCCGCGCCTGCAGCGTTTCCGCAACGTCGCCCCAACCGAAACCCCGCATCTCCATCAATACGGTGAGATGGTAGAGCAGGTCGGCAGTCTCCTCGATGCAGGCCGCGCGCTCGCCGGCGGCGCCCGCCAGCGCGAGCTCGACCCCTTCCTCGCCGACCTTCTGCGCGAGCCGCATCGGCCCGTCGCGCAGCAGCCGCGCGGTGTAGCTGGCATCGGCGTCGGTGAAGCGGCGCGCGCCGACGATGCGGGCGAGCTGGGCGAGCCAGCCGACGCCGTCCGGCCCGTCGCCGGAGAAACAGCTGGTGGATCCGAGATGGCAGGTCGGCCCCTCCGGCTCGGCCCGGACGAGCAGGGTGTCGCCGTCGCAATCGACGTGGACGGAGCGCACCAGCAGCTGGTTGCCCGAGGTCTCGCCCTTGCGCCACAAGGCTTCGCGCGATCGGCTGAAGAAAGTGGCGCGGCCGTCCTCGAGCGTGCGCGTGAGCGCCTCGCGCGACATGTAGCCGAGCATCAGCACCTGCAGCGTGTCGGCATCCTGGACGATGGCAGGGATCAGCCCGCCGCCCTTGTCCCAGTCCAGGCTGTCGATCTCCGCGGCGGTCAGCGGCGCATTTCGATCCCGCATGTCGAGAGATACTCCTTGAGGTCCGGAATGAAGATCAGGCGATCGTGGAAGACGGTCGCGGCCAGCGCGCCGCTGGCGCCGACGGCAAACACGTCGCGAAAATGCTCGGGGGCGCCGGCGCCGCCGGAGGCGATCACCGGCACCGAGACGGACGCGATCACCTCCCTGCTGTGGTTGAGATCATAGCCGGTGCGGACGCCGTCCTGGCCCATGCAGTTGAGAACGATTTCGCCGGCGCCGCGTTCGACCGCTTCGCGCACCCAGGCCAGGGTCTCGCGGCCGGAATCGCGGGTCGTGGCGACGCTGCCGGTATATTGCTTGACCTTGTGGCCGCCGTCCGCGGCGAGGCTGTCGACCCCGAGTACGACGCATTGGCTGCCGAAGGCGGCGGCGAGCTCGTCGATCAGGCCGGGCCGTTCGAGCGCCGGCGAGTTGACCGAGATCTTGTCCGCGCCCGCGTCGAGGCAGGCGGCGGCTTCGTCGCGGCTGCTAATGCCGCCGGCGACCGAGAAGGGGATGTCGATCACTTCGGCGATCCGCGTAACCCAGGCGCGGTCGAGGCTGCGGCCTTCGGCGCTCGCGGTAATGTCGTAGAAGACCAACTCGTCCGCGCCCTCCTCGCGGTAACGCAGGGCGTTCTCGACGATGTCGCCGGCATCGCGATGGTCGCGGAAGCGCACGCCCTTGACGACGCGGCCGTCGCGGACGTCGAGGCAAGGAATGATGCGACGCGCGGTCATGGTTCTTCCCCCTCCTCCCTGTGAGGCGAAGCCTCATGGGGAGGGGGACCATGCGAAGCATGGTGGAGGGGCATATCGGCACT
>JAYRLF010000224.1:0-7256 GCA_041905385.1 Allosphingosinicella sp. | reverse complement strand
GATTGCCGCCGACGATCGCGCGCGGCGGCAGGCTGTCGGCGGGGGCGAGGGCGACGGCGCCGGACGCGACAGGCGCCGGCGGCAGCGCAGCGCTGGGCAAAGCGGCGGCGGGCGGATCGGCGGACCCGCTCCGGCTCGCCGCATCCTTGTCGCGGGCGCGCTCGGTCGCCTCGGACTTGCCGTCCTTGTCGCGGCGCGACGGGCCCAAGGCGACGTCGCTGGTCGAGGCGCTGAAGGCGGAGCCGCGCCCGGCCTGGATCCCGCCCGCAGGCAGCGCCGCATGGGTCAGGACGATCCCGAGCGACAGCCAGAGGCTGAAGAAATAGGTCCAGGTGCGGCGTGCGCTCACGCGAAATCGACTCCTCCGGACGACCTTAGGAATCGTTTCGGCTCTGACGCAAGGCCCCCGGTCAGCGCGCCGCCGCCGCGTCGACCGCCAGGAAGCGGGCCAGGATCGGGCCGAGCTGGTGCGGCCGCTCGACGACGAGGTTGTGGCCGAGCTCGGGGAAGACGTGCGCCTCGGCGCCGGGATAGGCGGCGACCAGCGCGCGATGATGCTCGGCCGTGAAGAGCTCGTCGCGACCGCCGGACAGGACCAGCACCGGCGCGCGCACGTCCGGCGCGTAGCGGCCGACCGGCAGATCGAGCAAGGCGCGCGGGATCGCCCGCCAGACATAGAGCCGGGTCGCCGCGGCCTCGCGGTCGGAGTGGCCGGTGAGAGCGGGGTCGACCGGGGTCGGGCTGGCGGCGAGGCTCCACAGGCGGAGGAAATCGGTATTGGCCGCGACCGGATCGCGCAGGGCGTGGATCCGGGTCCAGAGCCAGTCGCCGCGGCGGACCGGCACGAGCGCGGTCGAACCGAGCAGGGCGAGCCGGGTCACCCGCTCGGGATGGTCGGCGGCGAGCTGCTGCGCGACCATCGAGCCGAGCGAATGGCCGACCAATGCAGTCCGTTCGATGGCGAGCGCGTCGAGCAGCTGCCGCGCATCCTCGGCGAAGTCGCCCGGGGCGTAGCAGCAGGCGGGCGCGTCGCTGGCGCCATGGCCGCGCTGGTCGGGGATGATCAGGCGGTGGCGCAGCAGATGCGGGGCGAGCAGGGTCCAGACCCGGCTTGTGTCGGTGAAGCCGTGCAGCAGCAGCACCGGGCTGCCGGCGGGATCGCCGAGCTCGACATAAGAGAGGGTGATGCCGTTCGGCAGGACCGCCCGCTGCTTGCGCGCCGCCCAGCCGGCCTGGTCGATCGGCAAGGCGATCGCCGGAGCGGCTTGGGAGACGGCAAGAGCGAGGAACAAGGCGACGGCGAGAGCCAGGCGACTCATGCGATCTGCTTCCCGATCAGCATCGCCCCGACCCGGTTCGAGCCGCCCTCGTAGAAACCGTTCTCCTTCGCGAAATCGGGCGGGTTGTGGAAGGTGCCGAACAGGATGTCGAAGATCGGCAGGTCGCCATAATTGCGGGCGTGGACGCCGCGCTCGTGATGGAAGCTGTGGCTCTCCGGCCGCTGCACGACATAGCCGAGCCAGCGCGGCGTGCGGATGTTGGCGTGCTGGAACATGCCGAGGAAGGTCGCGATCACGTTGACGACGATCGCCGCCTCGGCGGTGATGCCGAAGCCGAGCACCAGAGCGAGGCTGCCGAGGAAGGCCCAGCCGAGCATGTCGAACGGATGGAAATAGAGCGCGCCCCAGATGTCGACCCGCTCGGCGCTGTGGTGCATCTGGTGGAACCAGCGCCACAAGGGCGTGACGTTGTGCATCGTCCGGTGCCAGACATAGATTCCGAATTCGAGGATCAGCAGGCCGGCGGTGATCTGCGCCCAGAGCGGCAGCGCGGCTCCATTATAGAGCTGATACTGGCCGAGCCAGGCGTCCCACAGCAATGGCGACCAGGTCGCCGCCGCGAAATAGAGCAGGGTGAAGGCGACCCCCTTCAGCCGCCAGTAGCGCACGTCCGGCAACGGCCGGGCGCGGGCGACGAGATCGAGGATGGCGAAGCCGGCGAACAGGCCGAACGCGATATAGTGGTAGAGCCCAAACATGTTCATTCCCTTTTGCGTCGAGTGAACAGGGGGCGCCAAATAGT
The DNA here is from genome assembly GCA_041905385.1 of Allosphingosinicella sp. Classification (GTDB taxonomy): domain Bacteria; phylum Pseudomonadota; class Alphaproteobacteria; order Sphingomonadales; family Sphingomonadaceae; genus Allosphingosinicella. The sequence continues at coordinate 5,174 of JAYRLF010000224.1, read as the reverse complement.
CGCTGCTCCGGGTCCGATCCTAGCAGCTTTGCGGTCGCTTTTCATCGCGATGGAGAAAAGGCCGCCATTCTGGTAGCTTGCGCCGGCGGGCGAGGGGAAGCGGGCGGCGATGGTCGAGCGGCTGATCGAAAAAGGTGCACCGTCGGTACAGTATGAGCAGGCGGCGCAGACCAAGGGCGAGCGGACCCGCACGCGGATTCTCGACGTCGCCTATGATTCGATCGTCCACAAGGGCTTCGCCGCGACCTCGATCGAGGAGCTGGTCGAGGCGGCGGGCATCACCAAGAGCGGCTTCTTCTATCATTTCAAGGACAAGAACGATCTCGCCCGGCAGCTGCTCGAGCGATTCCTGGCCGAGGACAATGCGATCCTCGACGCGCTCGAGGCGCGCGCCCGCGCGCTGTGCGACGGTCCGCTGCAGAGCTTCCTCATCTTCCTCAACCTCTATGCCGAGATGATGGACGAGATGCCGGAGCTGCATCCCGGCTGCATGGTCGCGGCGATCACCTATCAGGAGCAGATGTTCGACGCCGAGGTGCGGCGGATGAACGTCGACAGCGTGCTGGCGCTGCGCCGGCGCTTCGCCGACTGGCTTGCCGAGATCGTCGAGGCGCATCCGGACAGGGGCCCGGTCGACGTCGACGGCATCGCCGACCATGTCACCGTGGTCGTCGAGGGCGCGATCATCATGTCCAAGGCGCTCGGCGACCGCCAGCTGATGGGCCGCCACATGCGGCTGTTCCGCGAGCATGTGAAGGCGCGCTTCGGGGCGTGACGAAAAAGAAGCGGCGCGGGCGATGGCGCCCGCGCCGCTCAAACCTCATGGCGCCGAACCTGTGATCCGGCGCCGACCGATAAATCAGATCAGAATCACGTCGACCGGCTGGACCTGCGGTCCGTTGACCCAGATGGTCAGGTCGATCGAGCCATTCTCGTCGGCGTCGACGAAGATGCCCTTCTTGGTGATCGTGACCTCGCTGCCGCCGAGACCCAGCGCAGTCAGGTCGATCTTCTCGCCTTTCTGGTAGCCGTTGATCGTCTCGACCGTGCCGAGGCCGTCGAACACGTAGGTGTCGATGCCGCCGCCGCCATTGTGGACGTCGTTGCCGCCGCGGCCGACCAGCACGTCGTTGCCGCCATTGCCGGTCAAAACGTTGTTGGCGCCGTTGCCGAGCAGCACGTCATGGCCGCTGCCGCCCGTGGCGTTCTCGATCGTGACGCCATTGGCGATCGTGTAGCCGCCCCAGATGCCGTCGACGAAGGAGACGACGCCGCCGCCGGTCGGCGAATAATCGAGCGTCGCGGCGAGCAGGTCGATCTGGGCGTCGCGGGCGCCGCTGTAGCGGATCTCGTCGACGCCGCCCGTGTCCCAGATCGTCTGGTAGAAGGTGCCCTGATCATTGGCGTCCTTGAGCTGGTAGACGGTATTGCCGCCTGCCAGCGGATGCTCGCCATAACGATCCTGAAGCGCCTTGATGTCGAACGCGCTCAGCGAGCCCGACCAGCCATTGTCGACTCCGGCCGCATTGTACGGGCTCGGGCCGTCGGGATGGGTCTGCCAGGCGTCGTTGTACGACATCACCGTGTAGACGCCCTGGTTCAGGTTGAAGAAGCCGAGCGACGAAGTGCCGCGGACGCCGAGCATGATGTCGGAGCCGCCGCCATTGTCGTGCGGGTGGGCGAGACCGTGGGCATGGCCGAATTCGTGCAGTACGACCGCGAAGGAGAAGCCGCCGCGCACCAGGCTCTGCTGCTGGTCGAAACTCCAGCCGCCGCTCAGCACGTTGAAGACGCCGACGCCCTGATCGGAGCCGAAGCCCGGATCCTGCGGGAAGAAATAGGCGCCATATTGCTCGGACTCGGTCTTGAGCAGACGGAAGGTCGCCTCGTTCGCGTCGGTGGTGACCTGATAGTCGACGCCGAGGATCTTCTCATATTCCTCGAGCGCCAGCATGATCTGCTGCTTCTCGTAGGCGTTCCAGTCGATCGTGATCATCGGCCCGCCGTCGTCCGCGAACTGACCGAAATTGACGTCGGAATCGCCAAAATAGACCTTGGCCACGCCGTTGGGGAACTGAACGTTGTTCGCGCTCTCCCAGCGGATCGCGTCGACCGGATCGAAGGCCGAGAAATCGATCTCGGCGACGTCGAGCGTGTAGCCGCCGGTCTGGCCAGGATAGGCCAGCACGTCGATATAATAGGTGCCGGTCGACGTGGCCGTGAAGGCGAGCAGCGAGCTGATGTCGGAGGGGAAGCCGACATCGTCGTTGAAGGTGACGAGATTGCCGTTCTCGTCATAGACGGCGACGATCGTGTCGAGCTCACCTTCCGGAACGGCCAGATAATCGGTGCGGTAATCGACCCCGCCCGCCAGCTCGACCGTGTAGGACTGGCCGGCGACGACGCTGATCTTGTAGGTGTCGATGTCGCCGGACGTCTCGATATGGCCGTAGGTCGTGCCGAGACCGATCGAAACCGCGCCGGCCAGCGTGTCGGGCACCTCGTCGGCGCCGGCCACCCACACGTCGAGTCGGTAATCGCCGATCTCGAAGGCGGGATCGCCGGCGGCGCGGCTGAAGCTCGAGGCCTGGATCAGATAGAGGCCGCTGACGTCCGGCGTGAGCGTGTACATCGCCGTGATGCCGGCGCCGCCGTCATCATCATATTCGATCAGGGGGAAGCCCGCGCTTTGCGGCCCGGCGACAAAGATCAACGGATCGACGATCGGATCCGCGCCGATGCCGCGCATGGCGAAGGTGTAGGTCACGCCCGCCACCAGGTTGAAGCCGTAATTGTCGAAGCCGTTGGCGCCGACATTCGCGGTGAAGGTGGCATCCGGGATCGTCATGATCGCGCCCGGAACCAGACTGGCGTTGACCAATTGAGCGGCGTCAAACCCCGAATGGCTGATCACGGCCTCGCCGCCGCTGGCGGCGAGCGGCGACTTTCCGGTACAGGCCATGCAGCCGCAGGCATAAGCGAACGTGTTCTTCGCGGTCGGCAATAGAGAACGATCGAAAGGCATCGGGAACCCCCTTCCTGATGGATCTGCCCCGCGCTGGCGCAGCAAGGGCAGGCTTGCGTGGATCGCAATGACCGACAGACTAGGGCGAGTCGTTGCCGAGTCAACGCAGCGACGATGCCATTACTATGAAGTTTTAAGATATCGATCGGATAGGCTCAATTGTCGAGTTAACCACATACTTGTTAACCTTTGTAAACATCAGATAATTATCATGAAGTAACAACAGAGCTAGTGTCGAGGGAGCCAACCTCCTGCCATATCCCGGCCGCGTATCGGCCGGACGTTCGCCGGCGACGTATCTCATGGTTTGGAAGCACGGGCTCGCTCCGAACTGGTCATATCTTGTGCCTTTCCGTCAATTCGCCCAGGTACGCCGCTGCGATCGGGACATAATTGCGTGTTGATCGCACCGCGGATCGGTTCGGGCCGTCCGTCCGCGCGGCATTTCGGTCCGATCCGGGGCAGTAAAATGTTGCCCATTCTCCTGCCAGCACGGGCGATGGCCGCCGTCCGTTCCTTGATCGGGAACAGGCGTCCTATCGACGCTCGCCCATGAAACTTGCCTCGTCGACCGTGACGTGCAGGCTGTTGGGGGTTCGCGACAGGTCGAGCAGGAAGACCTGGTCGCCGCTCGCATTCTGGATCGTGTCCATGGCGCGGGTGAGGCCGGCCTCGAAGCTCGGCAGGCGGGGATAGTCGGCGGAAATCCGGATCCGGTTCGGACCGATCTTCACGACGGTGATGCGGACGCCGGAACGCGATGCGCCGCGCGCGTCGGAGACGACGTCGCCGGCATAGGTCCCGGCCGCGATGTCGGCGAGATCGCGCGGCGCCGGCCTGGATTGAGACGTGGCGGGTTCGGGAACGGCCACGCCCAAGCCGGCCAGGCACAGGCAGGCAGCAAGGATCGCGCGACGTCGATTCATGGGCTTACTCCAGCAATCCCCGGCGGCCCTATCGAACCAGAGCCGCCGCGGACTGGCAAGACGGTGCGGACCCCGGTCGAACTTATGCGGGCATTTGCAGAACCGCGCTGACGCGCGCCGCGAACGGCGCTAGTCTCCCGGCAAGGATGGGGGATGGGCTCATGCGCTGCTTTGCTTTGCTTGCGATCGCGATGCTGGCCGGGAGCGCGGCCGGCGCCCAGGAGGTGCAAAGGCGCGGCGCCCCGGATTCGCCGATCTCGAGCTCGGTCGAGCTGCCGGCCGCGAGCCGGCTGGTCTATGTCAGCGGCACCGTGCCCGATCCGGTCGACGCGACTGCGCCGGCGGGATCGGTGCAGCGCTACGGCGACACCGCGACCCAGACCCGCTCGGTGATCCGCAAGATCGAGGCGCAGTTGCGCCAGCATGGGCTCGGCCTCGGGCATATCGTCATGATGCGCGTCTTCCTGGTCGCGCCGCCCGGCCAGCAGCGCATGGACTTTGCCGGCATGATGGCCGGCTATCGCGAATTTTTCGGCACCGCGGCGCAGCCGATGCGGCCGGCGCGCTCGACCATGCAGGTGTCCGGCCTGGTCGATCCGGGCTGGCTGGTCGAGATCGAGGTGACGGCGGCCGCGCCGGCGGAGGCACGGCGATGACCCTGACGAGGCGGACATTCCTCGAGCGGCTGGGCGCGGTCGGCGGCTATAGCGCGGTCTATCTCGGCATGGAGGCGATGGGGCTGCTGAACGCGCCGCCGGCCTCGGCCGAGCCGTTCGCGCTGCCGCCGGGATCCGGCAACGGCCGCAAGGTGGCCGTGCTCGGCGCCGGCATCGCCGGCCTGGTCTCCGCCTATGAGCTGAAGCGCGCCGGCTGGGACGTGACCGTGCTGGAGGCGCGCGACCGGGTCGCCGGGCGGGTGTGGACGGTGCGCGGCGGCGACCGGATCGTCCAGACCGGGCGCGAGGACCAGATCTGCCGCTTCGACGAGGGCCTCTACGTCAATGCGGGAGCGGCGCGGATCCCGCACGTCCATCACACCATCCTCGGCTATGCCCGGCGGCTCGGCGTGCCGCTCGAGGTGATGGTCAATTCCAACCGCGCCGCCAAATGGGATTTCGGCGGCCGGGTGGTCGCCGACCGGCAGATCCGCAACGACCTGCGCGGCCGCTTCTCGGAGCTGCTCGCCAAGGCGGTCGACCGCGGCGCGCTCGACCAGGAGATGA
>JAYRLF010000223.1:0-7267 GCA_041905385.1 Allosphingosinicella sp. | reverse complement strand
GCTCTGCCCGCACGCCGTTCCCCACCCCAACCCCTCCCCTGAAGGGGAGGGGCTAATTCTCATCCTTTACGCCAGACTTTCCATCACCTCGTCGGACATCTCGTAATTGCCCCAGACGGTCTGGATGTCGTCATCGTCCTCGAGCGTCTCGACCAGCTTGATCAGCTGGGCCGCATCGTCGCCGGCGACGTCGACCGAGGTCTGTGGGCGCCAGGCGAGACCGACGCTTTCCGGCGGGGTGCCGAGGCTGGTCTCGAGCGCGCGGGCGACCTCGTGCAGCGCATCGACCGACGTCCAGATCTCGTGCAGTTCCTCGCCCGATTCGACGTCGTCGGCGCCGGCCTCGATCGCCGCCTCGAAGATTTTCTCCTCGCCGCCGGCGCTCGCCGGATAGGAGATCAGGCCGACGCGCTCGAACGCGTGGGTGACCGAGCCCGACGCGCCGAGATTGCCGCCATTTTTCGAGAAGATGGTGCGGACATTGGTGGCGGTGCGGTTGCGATTGTCGGTCAGCGCTTCGACGACGAGCGAGACGCCGCCGGGGCCGAAGCCTTCGTAGCGGATCTCCTCATAATTCTCGACGTCGCCGCCTGCCGCCTTGTCGATCGCCCGCTGGATATTGTCCTTGGGCATCGACTGGGCGCGCGCGGCCAGCACGGCGGCGCGCAGGCGCGGGTTCATGTCCGGATCGGGCGCGCCCATCTTGGCCGCGACCGTGATCTCGCGCGACAGTTTCGAGAAGGCCGCGGAGCGCTTTTTGTCCTGCGCGCCCTTGCGGTGCATGATGTTCTTGAATTTGCTGTGACCAGCCATTGTCTTTCCCCGTACGGCTCAGCCGCGGTCAAGCGCAGCGGCGCTGCGCACTATCCCAGTCCCAATGCCGCCTTGTAGGTGTCGAGCAGCGCCTCGGCCTCCTGGCGGACGTGGCTTTCCATCTTCCGGAGGCGCACCACGGTGCGCATCGTCTTGGGATCGTAGCCGCGCGCCTTGGCTTCGGCATAGACGTCCTTGATGTCGTCCGAGATGCCCTTCTTCTCTTCCTCGAGACGCTCGATCCGCTCGATCAGCAGCCGCAATTCGTCGGCCGCAATGCTTCCTTCCGCCAAGTTGAACTCCATCAGATTCGGTTGAGCGGCTGGCTCTAGGGACTCGGGCGACCTCGCTCAAGCGGGTTGAACTGTCATTCCGACCGGTTATGGCGGCCAGCCATGTCGACCAGCGAGTCAAGTCCGAGCCGGTTCGTTCCGCGCAGCCGCAAGGTCCGCATCCTGGCGACTTTGGGTCCCGCCTCCAACACGAAGGACATGATCCGCCGTCTCGCCGAGGCGGGCGCCGACGCGTTCCGGATCAACATGAGCCACGGCACCCACGCCGATCATGAGAAGAGAATCGCGGCGATCCGCGCGCTCGAGCAGGAGCTCGACCGGCCAACGACCATTCTCGCCGACCTTCAGGGCCCGAAATTGCGGGTCGGCAAGTTCGAGGGCGACCGCGCCGAGCTCAAGTCCGGCCAGGCCTATGTCTTCGATCGCCACAAGGCGCCGGGCGATTCCAGCCGCGCCCAGCTGCCGCATCGCGAGATCTTCGAGGCGGTCGAGGCCGGCACGCGGCTGCTGGTCGACGACGGCAAGCTCGTCTTCCGCGTCACCAGGGTCGATGCGGACCGGATCGAGACCAAGGTCGAGGTCGGCGGCACGATCTGCGACAACAAGGGCCTCAACGTCCCCGACGTGGTGCTGCCGCTCGCCGCGCTGACCGACAAGGATCGCGCCGACCTCGCCTTCGTGCTCGAGCAGGGGGTCGACTGGGTCGCGCTCTCCTTCGTCCAGCGGCCCGAGGACGTGGCCGAGGCGCGACGTCTGATCGGCGGCAAGGCGATGCTGCTCGCCAAGATCGAGAAGCCGGCGGCGATCGACCGGCTCGAAGGCATATTGGAGCTGGCCGACGCGGTGATGGTCGCGCGCGGCGATCTCGGCGTCGAGCTGCCGCCCGAGGAGGTGCCGCCGCTGCAGAAACGGATCGTCGAGGCGGCGCGGCGGATGGGCCGGCCGGTCGTGGTCGCGACCCAGATGCTCGAATCGATGATCGGCTCGCCCTCGCCGACCCGGGCCGAGGTCTCCGACGTCGCCACTGCGGTCTATGACGGCGCCGACGCGATCATGCTCTCGGCGGAAAGCGCCTCGGGCCAATATCCGTGCGAGGCGGTCGAGATGATGAACCGGATCGCCTCGAGCGCCGAGAACGATCCCAGCCATTATGCCCGCGTCCATTTCACCGAGACGCTGCCCGACGCGACCACCAACGACGCGATCGCGCGCGCCGCGAGCGACATCGTCCGCACCGTCGGCGCCTCGGCGATCGTCTGCTTCACCAGCTCCGGATCGACCGCGCGGCGGGTGGCGCGCGAACGGCCGACCGTGCCCTTGCTGGTGCTGACGCCGTCGCTCAAGACCGCGCGCCGGCTCGGCCTGCTCTGGGGCGCCCATGCCGTGCGCACCCGCGACGTCGCGAGCTTCGAGGAGATGGTCGGCAAGTCGAAACGGATGGCGCTGCGCCACAGCCTTGGCAAGGCCGGCGACCGGATCATCGTCACCGCCGGCGTGCCGTTCGGCGTGCCCGGATCGACCAACGTCGTCCACGTCGCGCGGCTGATCGGCGACGAGCTCGACCGCCACCGCAGCTGACCTAATATTGGTCCCGCTGACGCGGGGTCGCACCGGCCCGCTCCCCCACCCGGCCTCCCAAAGCATAACCTGTCGTTGGAAGACCGGATGGGGGAGCGGGCCGGTGCAGCGCTGACGCACAATTCACGCGTCGAGCAGGCCCGGCACCAGGTCGGGAATCTCGCGCGCGAGGAAGCCGATCCGGCCGACGGTCCCGGCCAGGATCCGCCCCGCTTCGCCGTGCAGGCGCACGCCCCAGAGGACGGCGGTCAGCACATCGGCGCCGCGCGCGCAGAGGCCGCCGACCAGCCCGGCGAGCACGTCGCCCGAGCCCGAGGTCGCCAGCCCGACGCCGCCGCCGCGATAATGGAAGACGCGCCCGTCCGGCGCGGCGATTCGACTGACCGCGCCCTTGACCAGGGCGACCGCGCCGAAACGCTCGGCCGCGGTCCGCGCCGCCGCATCCGGATCCGATTCCACCGATTCGCGGTCCCGGCCGAGCAGCCGCGCCATCTCGCCGCTGTGCGGCAGCAGCGCACTGCCGCCGCGATGATCGCGCAGCGGCGGCGCCTGCGCCGCCAGGCAATCGAGCGCGGCCGCGTCGAGGATCAGGGGGAGGTCGGGGCAATCGTCGCCGAGGTCGCCGAGCAGGCGCTCGAGCGGCGGCCCATGGGCCATGCCGCAGCCGATCAGCACCGCCTGCGCCGAGCGCGCCCATTCGACCAAAGGCGCGATCCCCGCCTCGGCGATGCAGCCGTCTTCGGTCTCGTCATGGCCGATCATGCGCGCTTCGGGCAGGGCGACGCCCAGTACCGGCGCGATGCTCGCCGCCGTGCCGATCTGGAGCTTGCCGGCACCGGCGCGCAGCGCCGCAGTGCCGGCGAGCAAGGCGGCGCCCGGCAATTGCCGGCTGCCGGCGATCGCCAGCAGCCGGCCGCGATCCTCCTTGCCCGAATCCTCGGGATGGACGGGAAGCGGGAAGTCGCGCAGCAGGTCGGCGTCGAGCGCGATCGCAGCGCTCATCGGGTCGCGACCATCAGGTCGGGCGCGTCGGTGACCGGCGCCGCCTCGCGCTTCAGCGGCGCCGCGAAATTGTAGCGGACCAGGCGCGGCACGCAGAGCTTCGCGTCGTCCGGCTCGAATTCATATTCGCAGATTCCGCAATTGATGACCGCGCCCTCCTTGTCGATCGCGAGGATCCGCGCCTCGTCCAGCTCCTCGAGGATGTAGCGCAGGCAGAGGACGACGACCTGGTGGCAGACGATCAGCACGCGGCGGTCGGCATGGTGGAGGCTGATCGTGTCGAGCGCGCTCCTCAGGCGCAGGATCACGTCGGCCCAGCTCTCGCCGCCCGGCGCGCGGAAATAGAATTTGCCGAGCAAAGCGCGATGCTCGGCGAGCTCGGGATGCTTCTGACGGATGCCGTTCGTGGTGAGCCGATCGAACATGCCGAATTCACGCTCGCGCAGCCGCTCGTCGACGATCGGGTCGCGCGCGGTCGCGCAGACGCCGCCGGCCTCGCAAATCTCCTTCGCGGTCTGGCGCGCCCGCAGATAAGGCGAGGACAGCACGACCTCCGGCTTCTCCGCGTCGGGCAAGCCCGCGAACCAGTGGCCGAGCGCGCGCGCCTGTTCGGCGCCGAGCGGGCTCAGCGGCACGTCGACGTCGCGCATCGGCAGGTCGATCGTGTCGAGCCCCGCCGCCAGCGCGGCGGCGCGCGCGACATTGCCGGCGCTCTGGCCGTGGCGCACGATCCAGAGCCGTTCGGGCCATCTTTGTCTCACGCGCGAAACAAAGCGCGAGGACGTCATTGGTTCAGAGAAGGCCGTCCGCGCGGAGCCGTCGATCCAGTTCCGCGGCTGTCGTGAAGAGATGGGCGTGCATGCCGACGGCCTCGGCCGCCGCGACGTTGATCGCCCGATCGTCGACGAACAGGGCCTCGCGCGGATTCAGGCGGAAGCGGTCGAGCGCAAGGAAATAGATCGCCGGGTCGGGCTTGAGCAGCTTCACCTCGCCCGACACGACGATGTCGCGAAAGCGGTCGAAGAAGGCGCGCTCGCGGGCGTGGAAGGGCGGCCAGAAATCGGCCGAGAAATTGGTGATCGCGAATAGCGGCACGCCGCGCGCGTCGAGCGCCTCGACCAGATCGTGGACGCCCGGCACCGGCCCGGTGATCGTCTCGCCGAAGCGGTCGCTCCAGGCGCGAATCAGCTCGGCATAGTGCGGATATTTTTCGGTGAGCTCGGCCGCGGCGTCCGCATAGGGCCGGCCGCCGTCCAGCGTCTCGTGCCAGGCGTAGAGATCCACGTCCTCGACGAAGCGCAGGCGCGCGTCGTCGTCGGCGATCTGCCGGATCAGGAAAGCTTCGGGATCCCAGCCGTAGAGCACGTTGCCGACATCGAAGATGACGGCGGTCGGTGTCGTGCCGACGTTCAGCCCTGGCGCGCCTTGAAGCGGCGGTTGGTCTTGTTGATGACGTAGGTGCGGCCCCGGCGGCGGATCACGCGGCAGTCGCGATGACGCGACTTCAAGGACTTGAGCGAGTTGCGGATCTTCATGGCCTGGAACGCCTGCCTGTCTTCTGTCGATGCTGTTGCCGGGAAAAGCGAGGCGCCCACCTAGTGGCAGGCGCTCTCTTAGTCAACCCGGGTTGGCAGCTGCTGCACCGGGAATGCGCCGCTGGCGCATTCCCAGCCAAACATCATTCAGCGACGTAGAGCCACCGGTCATCCGGGCTCGCGCGGCGCCAGATCGTGAAGAAGGGCGCCGCCGCCGGCCGACCCTCCGGCACGGGCCCGTTCGGGCGAATCAGGCCGAAGGTGACGCCGAGGTCGCCGCTGGCGGCGACGAGCGCGTCGTCCGCGCCCCATCGGACCGGGCTCGGCGGGGCGTCGCCGCCGATCGCGGTGCCGATCGCGTCGGCGCCGAGCGTGAAGCCGGCGCCGGCGCCCATGTTCATCGCGTCGGCGCTGCCGTTGCGGCGGAAGGCGGCGCCGAGGCCGATCCGCTGCGCTTCGTCGGAAAAAGCCGGCTCGGCTTGGCGCAGATTCGCGCGCAGCGCGTCGGCCGTGGTCGCATCCGAGCGGGCCGGGACGATTCGCGCCGGCAGGGCCGGCGGCAGCATCGCCGTCGAGACCTCGCCCTCGGGCCGTGGCGCCCTCTTATAGGCGGCAGCGCGCCAGCCCTGCGGCGTGCGCACCCAATAGGCGAGATATTTGGCGTGGCGGGTGGTGCCATCCTGGCCGCGTATCTCCATGAATCCGAAGGTGAAGCCGTGCTGGCCGTCGGCCGAGATGCCGCCGCGGACCGGAGTCCATTGCGCGCGGGAGCTGCTGTTGAACGGATTGGCGCGCAGCGCCTCGATCGCCGCGGCGCGACCGCGCGCGAAACTGCCGTTCGGCAGCGGCATGACGACATCGTCGTGCAGGAAGGCGGAAATGGCGGTCAGCGTGTCGACCGCCGCGGCGGCGTCGGAGAAGGCGCGATCGGCCGCAATCAGGCTGTCGACAACGGCTTGCGGGCTCGCCGATTCGGTCTGCGCCGTGGCGGCGCCGGCGACGAAAAGGGCCGGACAGGCGACAGCGAGCGACAGGGCAAGGCGAACGGCAAGCTTCATCTCAAACTCCACAGGATGCGCCCACCGCCGCCCTTCTAGGGTCAGCCACAGTGCCACGGAAAGGGCCACAGCGGCGCTTCGCAGAAAAGTCGCCGCGCTTGGTCGATTGCCGCCGCCGATCAAGAGTGTTTATGCCGATCTTGGAAAAACCTTCTATGCGATCGGCTTCAGTTGATCCATATTGGAAGAAATTTGCAGCAGGGCGTGAAATGGACCGGACCGACCTCAAGATCCTCGCCATCCTCCAGGAGGATGCCTCCTTGCCCGTCGCGGAGATCGCGTCGCGGGTAAACCTGTCGCAGACTCCGTGCTGGCGGCGAATCCAGCGGCTCGAGCAGCAGGGCGTGATCTCGCGGCGGGTGGCGATCCTCGATCCGCAGAAGATCGGCGTCGGCATCTCGGTCTTCGTCCAGATCGAGGCCGCCGACCACAGCCCCGAATGGCTGTCGAGCTTCGCCGATGCGGTGGCGGCGATGCCGGAGGTGATGGAGATCTACCGGATGGCGGGCGACGTCGATTATCTGCTGCGGGTCGCTGTCGGCAGCATGGCCGATTATGACGATTTCTACCGGCGGCTGATCAGCGACGTGAAGCTGAAGAACGTGACGTCGCGCTTCGCGATGGAGCGGGTGAAGAGCACCACCGCCTTCCCGATCCCGAGCGGGCTCGACCGACAAAAAGCCCCCCAGCCGCAGGGGCCGGGGGGCGAGTCGACCGCTTCAACCTAGGGAGACCTCAGCGGGATGGTATCGGGGCGTGCCTATTGGGCGTTGCCCGAAGCGTTTTCGGCGACCTCATTGCCGGGCGCGGCTTCATTGCCGGGCGCCGCCTCATTGCCGAGCGCCTCATTGGCGGGCAGCTCGTTGCCGAGATCCTCCGGCGCCAGATTGTAGAGCTCGTCGCCGGCCGTGTTGTTGGCCGCGACATTCTCGGTCGCGCCGCCGCCGCAGGCACTGAGCGCGACCAAGGCGGCCATGGCGAAGGCGGT
>JAYRLF010000222.1:0-7288 GCA_041905385.1 Allosphingosinicella sp. | reverse complement strand
CCGCATTGAAGCGGCTGTCGTCGTCCAGCTCCCAGCTCCACCAGCCGGGATGATCGGGATCGGGCTCGTGCCGAATGCGCGGGTGGACGTCCATCTTACCTTCCCCCCTCCCGTTTACGGGAGGGGCCGGGGGTGGGAATACGGAAACGGAGCTTTAGGGCTTATGTCGGGCCCACCCCTCTTATCCCCTCCCGCGAGCGGGAGGGGAGGATATTTAGACCGCCCGCTCCAGCAGCATCTTCTTGGTCTCGGCGATCGCCTTGGCGGGGTTGAGGCCCTTCGGGCAGACGTTCGCGCAGTTCATGATCGTGTGGCAGCGATAGAGCCGGAACGGATCCTCGAGCTCGTCGAGCCGCTCGCCCTTATATTCGTCGCGGCTGTCGGCGAGCCAGCGATAGGCCTGGAGCAGGATCGCCGGGCCCAGGAAACGGTCGCTGTTCCACCAATAGGACGGGCAGGAGGTCGAGCAGCAGGCGCAGAGGATGCACTCGTACAGGCCGTCCAGCTTGGCGCGGTCGTCGGGCGACTGCAGCCGCTCCTTGCCCGACGGCGTCGGCGTCTTGGTCTTCAGCCAGGGCTCGATCGAGGCATATTGCGCGTAGAAATGGGTAAAATCGGGGACGAGGTCCTTGACCACGTCCATGTGCGGCAGCGGCGTGATCCGGATCTCGCCCTTCAGATCCTCGATCGCCGTGGTGCAGGCGAGGCCGTTCTTGCCGCCCATGTTCATCGAGCAGGAGCCGCAAATGCCCTCGCGGCACGAGCGGCGGAAGGTCAGGCTCGGATCCTGCTCCGACTTGATCTTGATGAGCGCATCGAGGACCATCGGTCCGCAGCTGTCGAGATCGACCTCGAACCGGTCGTAGCGCGGATTCTCGCCGCTGTCCGGATCGTAGCGATAGACCTTGAACGAGCGGGTGCGCCTGGCCTCGGCCGGCGCCTTGTGGACCTTGCCGTTCTTCTTGATCTTGCTGTTCTTCGGAAGCGTGAACTCAGCCATGGCTCAGCGTGCCGGGCTCAAGCCGCCCGCTTCTCCAGCAGCAGCGCCGCTATCGAATAGGTGCGCTCATTGTCGACGTCGATCGCGTGCGACCCGTCGGCGAGCACGACCGCCGAGGCGCGGACCTTGAAGCGCCGCGACAGCCGCTTCATTGCGCCGGCGAGCGTGATCAGGCCGTAGCGCAGCAGGATCAGGTTGACGATGCCGAAGGCGATCGCGATCCGCTTCGGATTCTTGGCGAACTGGCCGCCGGTGCGAAACGTCTCGGCGAGCGACAAGCCCTCCGCTGACAGGCCGTAGAGATTGCAGTTTGAGAAGCTGCCATCCTTGAAGCGGTAGAAACGGCGCTGGCCCTGCGGATGGGCCGAGAGCACGTCCTCGCGCCGGCTCAGCGCCACCACCGCATCGTCGCCGGCGGCGAGCTTCACCGCCATCTCGCGCACCGCGGCGGGCGTCAGCAGGACATTGTCGGCGGTGGTGATGACGAACGGCCCGTCGGCGCCTTCGGCCGCGGCATAGACACTGTCGGTGATCGTCCGCGCCGACGGCACGAACTCGACCGGCACCGAAAGGCCGGCAGCCTCGGTCACGGCGCGCAAGGCGTCGACCGCACCCGGCTCGACCGAGATCCGGATCCGGCCCAGCCCCTCGACGGCGCCGAGGGCGTCGAGCACGTGGGCGAGCAAAGGCCGGCCGCCGATCGGCACCAGGCATTTGTGGCTGACCCCGGCCTCGGCGGCGAGCGGATCGAGCTTGCCGTCGCGTTGCGCGGCGAGAATGATGGCGGTGAAACGCATCGCGCTCATCCTTGCAGCAATCCGTTGCGGCGCAAGCCCTCGTAGAGGATCGTCTCGATCAGATCGGACTGGCTGAGACCGGCCCGTTTCGCGGAGCGGCCGAACACTTTCTCCGACCAGAGATTGGCCTGGAGGTTGACCTCGAGGAAGCGGATCTCGCGGGCCTCGAAATCGACCCGGAACTCGAACCGGCCATAATCGAACGGCCGGTAATCCTCGGCGATCGCCTTCGTATAGGCGGTGATCTGCGCGACCATCTCGGGGTCGTCGAAATCGACCAGCTCATACTTGCTCTTGCGCTCGACCAGGTCGCGCTTCTCGTAATAGGTGCGCAAATGGGTCGGATCGGCCTGCTCGAACAGCATCATCGGCATGACCACCGGCTCGCCGTCGATCGTGACCACCGGAACCTCGACGTCGCTGCCATCGAGGAACGGCTCGACGATCGCGTCATGGCCCTGGCTGTGAATGTCGGCGACCGCCGCCTCGACGCCGGCCCAGTCATAGGCGTCCTGCACGCCCCAGCTCGCCGAGGAGGCATTGGGCTTGACCACCAGCCGCGGTCCCTTGTCGGTCGGCTGACCTTCCGGGCAGCGGGCGGGATCGACCGGCGCGCCGCGGCGGTAGATCGTCCAGGGCGCGGTCGGGATGTCGCGGACCGAGGCGCACAGCTTTGCGAGATGCTTGTCGTCGGCGAGGCCGCGCAGGATCGGGCTGGCGCCGAGGAACGGGACGCCGGCCTGGGTGCAGAGCAGCGGCCCCAGCATCTCGCTGTTGAGGAAGCCGCCCCGGTTCAGCAGGGTGAAGACATAGTCGACATCGAGCCCCTCGGAGAGGATTTCGTAGCGGTCGGCCAGGGTCAGGTTGAGCCCGAGCCCTTCCAGAATCTCGCGCACCTCGACATGATAGAGGGCGTGATTGCCGTCTTCCGGATGCAGGCCGCCAGGCCATTTGGCATGTTTGGCGATGAACAGGATCTTCAGCCGCCGCTTCGCTTCGTCGGGGATGCTGCGGGGCGCGATGGTTTGAGTCACGGGGAGAGAGGCCTTCCTGGCGCGAATTGCTTGCGGCCCCTGTTCCGCTCTGGCGCCACACGATATGCCCGCCACCTAATCGCGTCCCGAGGCCCGTGCAAGATTCATGACCGCAAGCGTTGACAAGCTCCGCCCCGCCGCCCGGTTGATGACCGAGGGTGGCGACGCCCGCATCCGGCTCGATCCGGCGACCGGTCTCAACCGCTACCACAGCGCTCCGGCGCCGAGCCCGGTGATGGCCTATGCCTCCTCGACCGCGAACGACATTTCCGATGCCGCCTTCGCCCGCGCCGAGCAGGTGTGGGCCGAGATCGGCGCCGAACCGTCGGCTGCGCTCTACGCCGAGCGGCTCGAGGCGCTGCGGGGGCGGATCCGGCGGGCCTATGGCGTCGCCGACGACGTCGCGATCGTCTTCGCCCCGTCCGGCACCGACCTCGAATATGTCGCCTTGGCCTGCGACGCCGGCCGCGCGCCGGGCGGCGTCCACAATATCCTGCTCGGCGCTGACGAGGTCGGCTCGGGCTGCATCCACTCGGCGCATGGCCTCTATTTCGCCCAGGAGACGGCGCTCGGCATCGCCACCGAGCCGGGCGAGCCCGTGCCCGGCCTGGGCGGCGTGCATGTCGACCTCGTCGACATTCCGGTGCGCGACCGCAATGGAGTCGTCCGCCCTTCGGCCGAGATCGCCGAGCGGATGGAGGATGCGATCGCCGCCGCCCGCGCCGCCAGCCGCCACGTGCTGCTCCATGTCGTCCATGGATCGAAGACCGGGCTGATCCTGCCGGCCTTGCCCTGCGTCGACCGGCTGCATGCGGCCCATGACGGCGCGGTCACGATCGCGGTCGACGCCTGCCAGGCCCGGATCACCGGCGAGGCGGTGAACGACTATCTCGCCCGCGACGCGATCGTCTTCATCACCGGCTCGAAGTTCATGGGCGGACCGCCGTTCAGCGGCTTCGCTCTCGTGCCGAGGGCGCTGGTCGAACGCGCGCCGGACCTGCCGGCGGGACTGGCTACGATCTTCCGCCGCGCCGAATGGCCCGCCGACTGGCCGGGAATCGAGACGCTCGGCGACGGCGCCAATGTCGGCCTGCTGCTGCGGCTCGAAGCCTCGATCTTCGAGCTCGAGCGGTTCCAGCAGCTCCCGGCCGGCGCGGTCGAGCGCGTCATCCTCGCCTTCCACGCCGCGATCCGCGCCGAGATCGTCGCGCCGACCCCGGCCCGCCGCGTCGCCCCCTACCCGCCCGGCGACAAGGAGGAAGCCGACAGCCACCCGATCGAGATGCGCACCTTGTCGACGCTCGATCTGTCCGGCTTCAACGGCGGCGCCACCTTCGAGCAGGCGCAGGCCTGGCACAAGGCGCTGGTCGGTCATGGCGTCCGCCTCGGGCAGCCGGTCAAATGCGTGCGGCTCCCGAACGGCGAATGGGGCGCGACGCTCAGGATCGCCCTGACCATGGGCCAGATCGTCGAGCGCGCCGGGCTGGAGCCGGACGCACTCGCGCAGCGCTTCGCCGCGGACATGGCGAAGGTGCGCGAGGCGCTGCTGGCGGTTTCCTGCTAGCTTTCCTTCGTTCCCCGGCGAAGGCCGGGGCCCAGCGGAACCGACGCAAGACTGGGTCCCGGCCTACGCCGGGACACCGCCCTGCTCACCTGCATCCACTTCCGGCAAAGCCGCCTGACCACCCCAATTCAGATTCCGGGTCAGGTACATCACCGCCGCCAGCGCCACGAACAGCATCAGCGAGCCGATCAGCAACGAATAGGCCTCGAGGCTCAAGAGCACGTAGAGGACCGCATAGAGGCCGGCGAGCAGGCCGCCGATCGCGCCGGCGCGGCGCCAGCTCTTCAGCACCGCGGCCGAATAGGCGGTGTTGAGACCGGTGATCGCCGCCGAAGCGAGCAGATAGGCCGGGGTGAAGCCGATCACTTCGGCAAAGGCGAGCAGCAGCACGAAGAACAGCACCAGCCCGGCCCCGACCAGCAGATATTCGACCGCGGAGACGCGGACGCCGCCGATCACGTCGAACATCAGGAAGGCGAGGAAGGTGAAGCCGATGAACAGGAAGCCATATTTGGCCGAGCGGTTGACCTGCGAATAAAGGTCGACCGGCTCGATCAGGCTGACCTGCGCGACCGAGCCGCCGCCGGGCGGGTGGCGGACGCCATAGAGGTCCTGCTCGGGCGTCCGCGCCGGCTCCGACGTGGTCGCCGGCGCATCGGCGGCGCCGGTCGAGACCAGCGACTGGCCGAGCGCGAGATTGCCGACGCGATAGCTGGCGCGGAATCCGCTGGTGTCGACTTCGCGCTGCTCGGGCAGGAAGCTGCCCTGGAAGCTCGGATGCGGCCAGGCCGAGTTCAGTCGCCAGATCGTCTCCCCGGCCTGGGGGGCGAGGCCGAGCGACTGGTTGCCGCGGAAGCCATAGGCATAGTCGACGATCAGGGGCTGCCCGGCGAGCGAGGCGACGTCGAGCCAGGCGAAGAAGCCCGATCCGCCGGTCGAGCCGCCGCCCGGCTGAAGCCTGAGCCTCTGGCCGCCGACGCTGACGCGCGGATTGGCGCCGAGGCCGCGCGGATCGGACAGGCCGAAGCGCAGCTCGGCCCGGCCCAGGTCCATCTGCTCCGGCGTCACGCCGAAGCGGGCGAGATCCTGCGGCATGGCGAAACGGGCGCGGCCGCGCACCTGCGCCTCGTAGAGCACGACCTCGTAGATCGACCGCCGCCGCCGGTCCGGCCGCAGCTCGGTGCCGAGCTCGGACTGCTCGGGCGCGAGAGTCAGCCGGCGCTCGACCTGGCGGGTTCGGGTCACCTGCTGGCCATTCTCCGTGACCGTCTCGCTGACCTCGGCGCGATAGGGGATGACGAGCAAGGGCCCGTTCATCACCTGGGGCCCACCCCAGCCCTCGGCGATGCTCGATTGCGCGAACTCCGATTGCTGCTGCCGGTCGTAGACCAGCAGCCAGACGGTGAAGAGCGGGAAGGAAAGCAGGAAGCCGACGAAGAGGGCGAGGCCGAGCTTCATGCCCGGCGAGCGTTCGGACACAGTCGTCATGGACGCGACTCCGACGAGGATTGCTCAGCTCGTCGTACTTTGAGCACGGTTCGTCGTCAACCCGTGCCACCCTCGCAATAGCGCCGGCGCTCCTCGGGGGCCGCGCGCAGGCGGCTGTCGATGTAATAGCCAGCCAGATTGTCGACCATCGCCTCGCGCCCCGCCGGGATGAATCGGGCGGCGTCGCGCCTCCACCCGGCGATGCAATCCGCCCGCGGGCGATCGGAGGCGCCGCAATCGAGAAGATTGTCGAAGGCCGTCCGCCAGGTGGCGAAGGCCGCGCGGTCCATCGGCTCGCCATGGCCGGGGATCAAGATCGTGAACGGCGTCGCTTCGATCTCGCCGAGCGCGCGCCGCCAGCCTTCCGGACAGGCGGTGTCCATGAACGGCACCGCGGCGACGACGAGATCGCCGACGATCGCCACCCGGGTCGACGGATCGTAGAGCCAGACGTCGCCCGCGGTCGCGGCATAGCGGGCGAGATTGACCTGCAGCCGCCGGCCGGCGATCCGCATCGCGCCCGAGCGCGTGACCGGCCGGGTCGGCCGCAGCGCGCCGGGATCGTCCATCACCGCGAAGGCGCGGCGAACCTCGGCGCGATTGGCTTCGGGAATCTGGCCGGCGTCCAACGCCCGCTGGGTGCTGGCGCGGCTGCGCACGAAGAAGCCGGTCAGCGCGCCCTCGATCGCCTCGCTCGCATAGACCTGCGCCGCCGGATGGGCCGCGCGGATCTCGCCATTGCTGGTGGTGTGATCGAGATGCCAATGGGTGTTGACGATCGCCGCGATCGGCCGGCCGCGCCGGCGCGCATAAGCGAGCAGCTGGTCGCGATGCTCGGGATGGCGGCCGGTGTCGACCAGGATCAGGCCCTCGGGCGCGTCGAGGAAGATGCTGTTGCCGTCCGGCCCGCGGCCGGGCTGCAACGAGCCCGGAACCAGATGATAAGGCTGCGGCGACTGCGCCGCTGCGGGCGCGCAGGCCAGGGCAAGAGCCAGCCCGCCGATCCATCTCTTCATCGAACTTCCCCTCCATCGCGTCCCCGACGCCATGGAGCGGCCGCGTGCCGCCGGCGCTCCACCAGCTTTCGCCCGACCGCCCCGCCATTTCGACAAAGGACCCTAAGCGCGCTAGCATCGGCCGATGCGCGCGCTCCTGCTCCTCCTCGCCCTGGCCGCCTGCACGCCGGCCGGCGCCGCCTTGCCGGCCGACGCCGCGATCCTGCCCGACTCCCAGGCGAACACGTTGCTCGGCCAATGCTCGCGCGCGACCCCGGAGCGGGGCGAAGCCAGCTGGCAGCCGAGCGGCGACGACATTATCGCCCTCGAGGCCGCCCTTCCCGGCGCGCTTCGCGCCCAACCGCCGCGATCGGGCGTCGGAGAACTTGCTCGTGCGCCCGAGGGTTGGC
>JAYRLF010000221.1:0-7317 GCA_041905385.1 Allosphingosinicella sp. | reverse complement strand
CGTCCGACCCGGCCAGGCCGTACGGCAGGGCGCGCCGACCGGGACGGTCGGCGCGACCGGTCGCGCGACCGGACCGCACCTGCACTGGAGCCTGGTCTGGAACGGCGCCCGGATCGATCCGCAATCCGTCGTCCGGTCCACTGATTGACGATTATCGGATCCGGATCACCCGCACGCCGGGCCGTTCGGCGACGCTGGCAATGTAGGAGCCGAGCGGGCCGCGCCGGATCTTGATCGGCTGGCCGGAGCGCGGCGGACGCCCGCGCCGTCCTTCGGTCACGGCCCAGACACCGCCCTCCGCGAGCACGAAATGCATGCGCCCGTCGGCGCCACTGGTGATCGCCTGGATCGTCGAATTGATCTCGTTGATCGCCGCACCATCCTCCGGATCATCGTCGTCGTCGCCGAAGATGCCGAGGTCCGGCAGCCGCAGCCCGAACAGCGAGCGGCGGGTGCGCCGGATCTGCTGGGTGTCGACCACCGCAATCTCGCGCGCCTGCTCCGCCGCCTCGAGCGCCGCCACACCCTGGTCGAAGCAGGCGAGGCGCTGGGCATTGTCGGCAATGCTGCGGCAGGCGGTCAGCCGGTTGAGCACGTCCGGCCGCTCGGGCGTACGGTCCTGGGCATGGACGGGTAGGGCGAGTCCTGCCACAAGGCAGGCGACGGTGATGCGGACTTTCATGGCGTTCTTTTCCCCCACGGCCGCCGGCTTGTCGAGACGTTCCGGCTTTGAGGGAGCCAATGACCAAACTGTGACATTGGCGCAACAGACCGCCGAATTGTCATAGACGAGCACCGCAGAAGAATTGTGTTGGCTGCGAACCCCGGATAACCCGAGCGCCGAGGATGAGGGATCGTCCGCGCTCTAACCATGTGCCGCGCCCGTGCGGCCTGAAGGGGGTTAAACATGAAGCTACGCAGTAAGATTCACGGCCGTCTCCTGGCGTCGACCGTATTTGCGTCGGCCGCCTTGGTCGCCACGCCGGCCTACGCGCAAGACGAGACGGCGCAGAGCGCCGAGGAATCGGGTGATGAGCAGATCATCATTACCGGCACCCTCGTCCGCAACCCGAACCTGGTGGCCTCGTCGCCGGTCAACGTGGTCGGCGAGGAAGAAATCGAGCTGCAGCAGGCGAACGTCGCCGAAGAGCTTCTCCGTGAGCTGCCGGGCGCGGTCCCGTCGATCGGCTCGGCGGTCAACAACGGCAATGGCGGCGCCTCGTTCGTCAACCTGCGCGGCCTCGGTTCGAACCGTAACGTCGTCCTGCTCGACGGCGTCCGTCTCGTCCCGGCCGAGCTCCAGGGCCGGTTCGACCTCAACAACGTCCCGCTCGCGCTGGTTCAGCGCGTCGACGTCCTGACCGGCGGCGCCTCGACCACCTACGGTGCCGACGCCGTCGCCGGCGTGGTGAACTTCATCACCCGCACCGATTTCGCCGGCATCGACATCAACCTGTCCGACCAGATCACCGAGCAGGGCGACGGCAACGTCATCCGCGCCGACGTGACGATCGGCGCCAATTTCGACGACGGCCGCGGCAATGCGACCCTCTCGGTCGGCTACCAGGAGGCCGACGCCGTCTATCAGGGCGCGCGCGACTTCTCGCTGTTCACGATCAGCTCCACCACCGGCGGCGCCGGCGGTTCGGGCACGACCGCACCGTCGCGCTTCCTGATCCCGGGCACCGGCCTGCGTCAGGTCACGCCGGACGGCCTCAATTTCCAGCCGACCGCGGCCTTCAACGCGTTCAACTTCAACCCGTACAACGTCTATCAGGTGCCGTTCGAGCGCTTCAACATCTACGGGTCGGCCAATTATCAGATCAGCGACGCCCTCGAGGTCTACACCCGCGGCATCTTCTCGAAGAACACGATCGAGACGATCATCGCTCCGTCGGGCGCCTTCGGCATCGCGGTCGACATCCCGATCAACAATCCGTTCCTGACGGCGGCGCAGCGCACCACGCTCTGCAACTCGATCAACCTGACGGCGGCGCAGTGCACCGCGGCGTCGGCCGGCGGCCTTCGCCCGGGTGACGCGGCCTATCGCCAGGTCACCAGCCAGCTGTTCCGTCGCGCCGTCGAAGTGGGTCCGCGTATCAGCGAGTACACCACCCAGTTCTTCGACTATCGCCTCGGCGTTCGTGGCGGCATCACCGACTCGATCGACTGGGACGTCTTCGGCTCGTACGGCGAATCGTCCAACCTGCAGCGGATCCAGGGCTACACGCTCAATTCGCGCGTCCGCCAGTCGCTGCTCGCCGGCGGCACCGCGGCCAATCCGGTCTGCTTCGACGACTCGAACGGCTGCGTTCCGATCAACTGGTTCGGCGCGGTCGGCAACGCCACCTTCAACCAGGCCGGCATCGACTTCCTGAACGAAGTCAGCACGGTCGCAACCAACGTGACGCTCGCCCAGGCGCGCGGCACGATCCGCGGCGACTTCGGCTGGACCATCCCCTGGGCCACCGAAGCGGTCAATTTCGCGGTCGGCGGCGAGTTCCGCGAATATACGGCGTCGCAGCAGTCCGACTCGCTTGCGCAGGGCGGTGATCTCGGCGGCGCCGGCGGTGCGGCCCCGAACATCGACGGCGGCTTCAACGTCTACGAGGCGTTCGGCGAGTTGATCGTTCCGATCGTCCAGGATCGTCCGTTCTTCGACGAGCTGACCCTTGAGGCGGGCATCCGCTATTCGTCCTACAATGTCGATGCGCCGGGAAGCCCGAGCTTCACGACCACGACCTGGAAGGTGGGCGGCACCTGGGCGCCGATCGACGGCCTGCGCTTCCGCGGCAATTATGCCCGCGCGGTCCGTGCGCCGAACATCGCCGAGCTGTTCTCGCCGGTGAACACGACGCTGACCAACCTGACCGACGATCCGTGCGCTCGTTTGAATGATCAGGGCGCGCCCAACGGTCGTGCGACATTGTCGGGCGAGCTTCTGGCAATCTGCTTGGCTCAGGGTGCCCCGCAGGGCTTCATCCAGCAGATCTCACAGCCAATCGCCGGACAGGCGCAGTCCACCGGTGGCGGCAATCTCGATCTCGAGCCGGAAAAGGCGACCAGCTGGACGGTCGGTGCGGTTTGGCAACCGGACTTCATCGATGGCCTGTCGCTTTCGGTCGACTATTACCACATCAAGATCACCGGCGCGATCACGGCTCCCACGCCAGGTGACGCGATTACGGCTTGCTTTGGTGCGGCGACGCCGGGCGCGCCGGGTACGCCTCCGAGCTACAGCCCCGCAGCTGGTGCGGCGCAGTCGGCGGCTTGCTTGGCGATCCGTCGCAACCCGCTCAACGGCAGCCTCAGCGGCGATCCGGCCGACACGCCGGGCCTGTTCCTGTCGCTGTCCAACCTCGGTACGCTGGAGACCAGTGGCGTCGACTTCACGCTCAACTATCGTCGTGACCTCGGCTTCGCCGGTCTCGACATCAATGGCGTGCTGAACTGGCAGAACGAGAACCTGTTCCAAGCGGTGCCGGGCGGAATCAACCGCGAGTGCGTCGGCTTCTACAGCGCTAACTGCGGTCAGCCGATCTTCGAATGGCAGTGGTCGCTTCGTACGACCCTCTCGTTCGACGACATCGATGTGTCGTTGCTCTGGCGTCACCTCGACAACGTCCGTTACGAGCCGCTCGCGGGTACGCTGTTCAACGGCACGCTCGGTGCGGGCACGGGTCCGGTCGCCGGTCGTCAGGAGGACTTCAATACGATCGGTTCGATGGACTATTTCGATCTGACCACCCGGTTCGCGATCGACGATCATCTGACGATCACGCTCGCGGTGCAGAACCTGTTCGACAAGGAACCGCCGCTGGTCGGTGGCGAAGCGGGTTCGACCACCTTCAACAGCGGCAACACCTTCCCGTCGACCTACGACGCGTTGGGCCGCCGCTTCGTGGCGAGCGCCCGGATCCGTTTCTAAGCGGTTCCGCCTCCAGACAAGAGAGGGCGGGCCTTCGGGCCCGCCCTTTTTTTGCAATTTCATCTGACTGGCAAACCTTGTCCCGGAAGCAACTTGCACTGGTGCCTCCCGATCGCGCGGCCTAACAGCTGTGAAATTTTCGTTGTGCAGGTCAGCCCATGCCCCGTCATCCAATGCTCGCGCGGGCCTACGCGCTATCTAGCTCCGGCCAGAACGCCGAGGCGGTTTTGATTATCAATCAACTCGTGGCGCAGAACGAGCCGGAGGCTCTGTACACCCTCGGTGAAATGAAATGGCGCGGCGGGATGGTTCCCCAGGATCCGGTTCAGGCGCGCCTTCTGTTCCAGCGAGCCGCTGAAGCCGGACATGTCATTTCGGGGTTCTACTATACCAATCTTCTCGCCTCCGGTTTGGTGGGACCCCGCAATTGGAGCGAAGCATTGCGGCGGTTACGAAACGAAAGCGCGCGGGATACAAAACGAAGGCGGGCACTGGCACTTGTCGAGCGAATGGAGCTGACGGGAACGGGCGACCCGTGCGACATTCCGGAATCCCGAGTGCTCAGTCGCGCGCCAGATGTCCGCCTCATTGAGCGTCTGTTCACCGCGATGGAGTGCGAATATTTGAGGGAGGTCGCCAATCCGTTGTTCACCCCGTCGGTGGTCTTTGACGAGCAGCGCCGCCAGGTTCGCGATCCCATCCGTACTTCTGATGGCTCGACGATTCACTGGCTCATAGAAGATCCGGCCGTGCACGCCCTGAACCGCCGCCTCGCGGCCGCGACCGAAACGTCGGCGGATCAGGGCGAGGCGCTCCAAATCCTGCGCTATCGACCGGGTCAGCAATACCGAAATCATCTCGATTTCGTGCAGACGACAGGCAACGTGCGGCGCCAGACGGCGCTCGTTTATCTCAATCACGACTATAAGGGTGGCGAAACCTGCTTCGTAAAAGTTGGACTCAAGGTCAAAGGGCGAAAGGGTGATGCGCTACTTTTTCGCAACGCACTGGCCGACGGCCATCCCGATCCACTGTCGGAGCATGCGGGACTGCCCGTGTCCAGCGGCACCAAGTTTCTGGCCAGCCGCTGGATACGCGAAAGCCGGTGGACGCCACCGGCTTAGTCCACCAGGCCATTCGGTAGCGCCAGCGGCTGACCCGCGCTGGCGGCAACGGCTTCGGCCCAGACCAAGACCTTGTCGACCTCTTCGGCGTAGACCTCGGCTGCGGATTTCTGCTCCGCCTGCCGCTGCTCCCGGCCGAAGCTCTCCCCCCCCTTGGAATGGCGCGTGAAGGCGTCGCCGGCGATGATCTCGGAGATACGGACCCCATCGATTGGCAGCCGGTAGAGTTTGGTCAAGGCCGCGATGACCTCGATCGGCCTCGCCAGCAAAGTCTCGCTGTCGAGCGTACGCACGCGATCGGGGAAACGCTGGGCTAGCATCGCGAATTGCCGGTGTTGGGCGATCCATCCGATCGCCGCGATCTGCAGGTCGGTCTGGCCCAACAACTCCTCGGGCGAGAAGCCGTAATCCATGAAGCCGTCGCGGCTCAGCTTTACGAACAGTTCACGCACCCAGAGTCGACCCCACATGCCCTTCTTCGCGATCGAGCCGAGATAGAGCGGCAAGGGTGCGTAGAGCAGGAGAGCGGCGGCGTTGGGACGCATCGCAAGCATCGCCGTCGCGAAGGGGTTGATCAGGTTGGAGGGCTTCACGACGACTGCTTCCCCCGGCGCAAACGGCCGCGCCAGCAAAGTCAGCGAGGAATCGAGCACTTCAGCCAGTTTGGTCCGATCGGCCCCACGCTGGCGCCACCCGCTTAAGTCGTTGAGAATGACCGGCTCCTTGAGCCCCATCGAAACGCCTTCGATATCGAACGCGCGTGCGAGAAGGGTCGAGCAGCAATAAGCGGAGTGGAAAATGAAATGGATCGGCGCACGCGCCGGCATGGCGGCCAGCGCGGCCTTGCGTCCGATCACGGCCGGGGCCCCCGCTTCGCCGATGAATTCGTCGGTCAGGAACGTCGCGCGGCGATGCACCTCGCGCGGCACCGGCATGAAATGAATCGCATCCTGGGTCGGATCGTAGCGATGGGCGAGCCAGGACGCGTCCTGGACCACCTTCGTCCCACCCGGATCTCGCTCGACCATGATGCCTTCTGCCCGCCGCGCCGGACGCATTCAACCGCAACGAAGATAAGGGACAGGCTTGTCGGCGGGCCGTTGATTTCCCGCACCTTTTTCCATGAGCGGGAACATGCTATCGACGCAACGGATTGAGTGGGAGACGAACGGTGCGGTTTTCGACCTTGGCGATTCTGGTTGTTGGACTGGCGGTCACGCCGGTCGCGGCGCAGGCGTTTCAACAGATGTCGCAGAAAGCCACGGCGACTCGCGCACAACAGGGCGAGCGCCTGATCTGCCGCTATGTGGACGAGACCGGATCCGTCGCGCGGCGTCGCCGGCAATGCTTCACCCGCACCGAATGGGATCGGATCGCCGAAGCGGCACGGGCCAACGGAACGCGGATGATGTCCGACCATGCGGCGGGCATGACCAGCAACTGATCCGGACAGGTCGCGGGCCGAGTTTCGTTTTTTTCGGCCTTGCGCGCGCGAACCATAACGGGAATCCCCGGACCCAGGGATTAGAGGGGAACCCGTAGCCAAATGTCGGCCGACAAGCAGATCGCGGAGCTGTTGGGCTCGGCATTCGAGGCCCAGCGCCGCGGCGACCAGGATGCCGCGGGCCGCCGCTTCGAAGAGGTGCTGGCGCAAGATCCTCACCATCCGGCGGCGCTGAACTCGCTCGGCATGCAGGCGCTTTCACGCGGCGACGCCAAGGCAGCTGAGGATTATTTCGTTCGGGCAGCCGAGGCCGATCCGACGGCGCCGGCGCTGCTGGTCAACGTCGCGACCGCCCGCCGCGCATTGGGTGACGATGAGGGCGAACGCGCCAGCCTGAACAAGGTTCTGGAATTCGATCAACGCCACCTGACCGCGAACATCCGCCTCGCCGAACTGCATGAGCGGCGCGGCGAGCTCGGCCAGGCGAATTTCCGCTGGACCGCCGTGATCGCCATCGCGAGCGCGCTACCGGATCGCCCCGCTGCCCTCGAGACGGCCCTTGCCCATGCCCGGACGTTCGTCGAAACGCGGGGCCGGGAGTTTTGCGAGATCGTCGACGCCGGCCTCGAGCCGGCGCGCGCCGACCTTGAACGGCGCGAGCGGCGTCGGTTCGACGCCTGTATCGACCTGCTGCTCGGCCGCCGGCGGATCTATCAGAACGAATGCAGCGGCATCCGCTTTCCGTTTCTGCCGGCCGACGAGTTTTTCGACCGCGAGCTTTTCCCTTGGCTTTCCGAAATCGAAGCCAAGACCGATGTGAT
>JAYRLF010000220.1:0-7324 GCA_041905385.1 Allosphingosinicella sp. | reverse complement strand
GGCCGCCACCGGCGAGTCTTATTCGGGCTCGGACTCGCCGGCCGCGTCCCGCCACCAGATCTCGACCGGCCCGCTCAGCTTCACCGTCACCGGATAGCCGTGCCGGTCGACCGCCTTGCCGGCGGCGACGCGGATCCAGCCTTCGGACGCGCAATATTCCTCGACATCTTCGCGCTCGCGATCCTTGAAGCGCACGCCGACGCCGCGCTGCATCGCCTCGAGGTTGAAATAGGGGCTGGCCGGGTTGTTCGACAGCCGGTCGGGGGGCGATTGGTCGGCCATCAGCCGTTCCTCCGCGTCTGGATCCATTCGTTCACCAGCTCCTCCAGCACGTCCATCGGCACATTGCCATTCTCCAGCACCACCGCGTGGAAGTCGCGAATGTCGAACCGGTTCCCGAGCTGCTGGCGGGCATGGTCGCGCAGCCGCATGATCTGGAGCTGGCCGATCATGTAGCTGGTCGCCTGGCCGGGATTGTTGAAATAACGCTCGACCTCCTTGGTCGCGTCGCGCTCGGACAGCAGGCCGTTCTCCATGAAATAGGCAATCGATTGCTCGCGGGTCCAGCGATGGTGGTGGATGCCGGTGTCGACGACCAGCCGGATCGCCCGCCACAGCGAGGTCGACAGCATGCCGAATTCCGACATCGGCTCGCGGTAGAAGCCCATCTCCTGGGCCAGCCGCTCGGCATAGAGGCCCCAGCCTTCGCCATAGGCGCTGTTGCCGCCGAACCGGCGGAACTTGGGCACGTTGGGTAGCTCCTGCGACAGCGCGCCCTGGAAATGGTGACCCGGCGCGCCTTCATGATAGGCGATCGCGTCGACCTGGGGCTTCAGCACCTGGTTCATGTCGGCGAGGTTGACGTAGAAGATGCCGGGGCGGCTGCCGTCCGGCGTCGGCCGGTTGTAGAAGGCGACCGCCGCCGTCTCCTGGCGGAACGCCTCGACCGCCCGCACCTCCAGCGGCGCCCGCGGCAGCCGCCGGAACCAGCGCGGCGCCACCTCCATCACGCCGGCGATCGCGGCGCGCGCATCGGCGAGATAGCGCTGACGCCCTTCGTCCGTGTTCGGATATTTGAACTCCGCGCTCGAATTGATGTGGCGGAAGAATTGGGTCAGCGTGCCGGTGAAGCCGACCCGGGTCTTGATCCGCTCCATGTCGCGATGGATCGCCGCCACCTGCCGGAGGCCGAGCTGGTGGATCTGCTCTGCGCTCATGTCGGTGGTGGTCGAGGCGCGCAGCCGCTCCGCATAATAAGCGGCGCCGTTCGGCAGGCTCCACGCGCCATTGTTGCCGGTCGCGCGCGGCTCGATCGCATCGAGCGTCGAAAGCATGGTCTGATAGCCGGTCCGGAACGGCCCGGTCAGCGCGTCGCGCGCCGCCGCGATCAGGCGCTGCTTCTCCGCATCCGGAATCTGGAGCCGGTTCACCTTGGTCTTGAAGTCTGCGAAGAGCGGGCTGTCGGGTCCGTCCGCGAACGGAGCGCCGCGCATTACCCGCTGGCCGTCCTCGCGGACCGGCGCGAAATTGAAGCGCGGCGGCACGATGTTGAGCGAGGCCTGGTGGCGCATATTGGCGCTGATCTCGCCCATCACCCGCTCGACGTCGCGCAACCGCGCCACATAGGCCTCGGCGTCGGCGACGTTGTCGATCCGGTGATTGTTGATCAGGAAGACGGGAATATTCCCCATTGGGCTGCCATTGTTGGTCGCCGGGAAGCCGTACCAGCGGAACTCGAAGGCGCGGCGATTGTCCTCGACCGCGGCCTGGAACAGCCGGAAGGACAGCCGCCCGGCGGCGCTCAGCCGGGCGGGGTCGAACTGGCGGCGCATCTCGCTGAGCTGCCGCTCCTGCATCGCCCGCGACCGTTGCCGGGCGGCGTCGGTGAAGTCGTTGAGCCGGTCATAGTGCCGCTTGATTCCGAGCTGGGTCAGCAATTGCGGGCTGGTCTCGGCCTGCTCGTCGAAGGCGGCGTCGAGGAACGTGTTGAGCCTGGCATCCTCGGCATTGGGCGTCGCGGTCGCGCTGGTCAGCGGCGCCGGCGTCTCCGCCGGCTGCTGGGCGACCGCGATTCCGGTGCTGGCGAGGAGGAGGGCGGCGAGCGGCAGGAAAGGCTTCACGGCATGTCCTTCGAACGAACTTGGATGCGCTTTCTTAGCGCCTGCGCGCGCCCGGTCTACTGGCCGCGCGCCGATTTAGGAGCTAGGTTTTGCACCGATGCGGGGGCTCGACATTGCGGTGGCCGGCTGCGGACCGGCGGGGCTGGCGACGGCGCTGCTGCTGGCGCGCGACGGCCACAAGGTCACCCTGTTCGAGCGGTTCGACGCGCCGCGGCCGATCGGCTCCGGCCTGATGCTGCAGCCGACCGGGCTCGCCGTGCTGCGCGCGCTCGGCCTCGATCGGGCGATGCTCGCCGCCGGCGCGCGGATCGACCGGCTCTACGGCCTGATCGCGCCGAGCGGCTGCAAGGTGCTCGACGTCCGTTACAGCTGGATACCGGGCAGCCATTTCGGCGTCGGCACCCACCGCGCCACCCTGTTCGACATCCTCCATCAGGCGGTGCTCGATGCCGGCATCCCGATCGAGACCGGCCGGACCATCGCCGGGACGGCGTTCAACGCCGGACGCCGCTCACTCGTCTTCGCCGACGGCGAGCGTTCGCCGCCGGCCGATCTCGTCATCGACTGCCTCGGCTCGACCTCGCCGCTCGTTCCCGAGCGCGGCCGACCGCTTCCTTATGGCGCGCTCTGGGCGACGCTCGACTGGCCGAATGATGGCGGTTTCGACGGCGCTGTGCTCGAGCAGCGCTACGAGCGGGCGAGTCGGATGGCCGGGGTGCTGCCGATCGGCAGCCGCCCGAACCGACCGACGCCGCTCGCCGCTTTCTTCTGGTCGATCCGCGGGGACCGTCTTGCCGCCTGGCGTGCCGGCGGGCTCGACGCCTGGAAGGCCGATGTCCGCGCGATATGGCCGGCGACCGAGCCCTTCCTCGATCAAATCACCGACCCGGACCAGTTGACCTTCGCCCAATATACCCAGCGCACGGTTGCGCGGCCGGCCTGGCGCGCCTTGATCCACATCGGCGACAGCTGGCACTCGACCAGCCCGCAGCTCGGCCAGGGCGCCAACATGGCCCTGCTCGATTCCTACGCCGTCGCCAAGGCGCTGCGCGAGGCGGGAAGCGTCGCGGACGCGCTCGATCGGACGGTCGCGCTGCGCCGATCCCATGTCGGGATGTTCCAGTTTCTCTCCTGGATGTTCACGCCGGTCTATCAATCGGACAGCCGGGTCCTCCCCTTCATCCGCGACCGGGTCGTCGGTCCGCTTTCCCAGATGTGGCCGGCGACGGAGATCCAGGCCTCGATGGTCACCGGCCTGATCGGGAATCCGCTCCGGCGGCTGGGGCTTTGAGTCTTTGAGTGGGCTGGTGCGATCCCGCTTCAGCGGGAGAGATCACCTTTCCGCGACTGCGCCATCCAGCACGGATCCCAGCTCGGCTCGGGTCCGAACCGCTCGACCAGGAAATCGACCAGCGCCCGCACCCGCGCCGTCGTCGCCCGGCCGGCCGGCATCACCGCATGGAGCGCCGATTCCTCGAGCGGGAAATCGACCAGGATCGGCTCGAGCGCGCCGCTCTCGATCGACTCCCCGGCGATGAAGCTCGGCAGCACCACGACGCCGAGGCCGATCACCGCGAAGGCGGTGAGCATGTCGCCACTGTCCGAACGGGCGCGGATATTGCCGCGCACCACCTCCCAGCCGCCGCCGTTGCGGAACCGCCACTGCTCGCCGGCGGCGACATTGGTATAGTGCAGCAGGTCATGCTGCTCGAGGTCGCGCGGCTTCGCCGGGCGGCCGCGCTCGTCGAGATAGCGCGGGCTCGCCACCGTCACCGCCCGGATCGGCGCCAGCTTGCGCGCCACCAGCGCGCTGTCCCGGAGTCGGCCGATCCGGACGGCGAGATCGTAGCCGCCGCCGACCAGGTCGACATTGCGGTCGTCGAGCGAGACGTCGAGCTCGACCTTCGGATGCAGCCGGACGAAGTCGGCGAGCGCGCAGCCGAGATGGCGGACGCCGAAGGTGACCGGCGCGGTGATCCGGATCGGCCCGGCCACCTGGGTCGCGGCTTCCGCCACGACTTCCTCCGCCGCCTCGAGCTCGGCGAGAATGTTGGCGGCGCGCGCATAATAGGTCTGGCCGATGTCGGTCGGCTGCGCGCCGCGCGCACCACGCGTCAGCAGCCGTGCGCCGAGTTGCTCCTCGAGCCGGGCGACGCGCCGCGACAGCACCGGCTTGGACAGCCCCATCCGCTCGGCGGCGCGGGCGAAGGAGCCGGTCTCCACAACCCGGATGAAGGCGATGACGTCGACGAGGTCGGTCGAAGAGCGTTCCATTTTTCACAACACCATAATGTGGTTTGATGTTCTTCTGACAACGCTCATAACCGCCTAGATCCTCCCCTGCAACTTCACTCCAAGGGAGGACGAAATGAACATCCTGGTCGTGACCAGCAGCGCCAATGGCGACAGCTCGGTCTCCAATGCGCTGGCGACGCGTTTCGTCGATTCGGTCCGCGCGAAGAATCCCGGCGCCCATGTCGTGCTGCGCGACGTCGGCGCAAATCCGCTGCCGCACCTCACCGCCGAGACGGTCGCTGCGATCAAGGGCGAGCCCGTCACCGAGGCGGAGCTTGCCGCCCGCGCGCTCTCGGATTCGCTGGTCGAGGAGCTTCAGCAGGCCGACACGATCGTGATCGCCTCGCCGATGTACAATTTCGGCATCAGCTCGACGCTTAAGACCTGGTTCGACCATGTCCTGCGCGCCGGTGTCACCTTCCGCTATACCTCGGAAGGGCCCGAAGGCCTGCTCAAGGGCCGCAAGGCGATCGTGATCGAGAGCCGTGCCGGCTTCTACAGCGAAGGCGCCGGCGCCGTGATGGACGGGCAGGAGCCGCATCTGCGGGCCATGCTCGGCTTCATCGGGCTCGACGACGTGACCTGGATCCGGGCCGAGAAGCTGGCCTTCGGTCCGGACGCGGCCAGTGAATCGATCGAGGCCGCCGCCGCCCAGCTGGTCGGCTTCGCCGAAGCGGAGCTCGCGCTCGCCGCGTGACGGCCTTGCGAAACAGGAGCAGTGAGATGAAGACCTATCGCCTGATCAGCTTCAAGCTGTGCCCCTATGTGCAGCGCGCGGCGATCGTGCTCGCCGAAAAGGGTGTGCCGTTTGAGCGGGTGGACATCGACCTGGCAAACAAGCCGGATTGGTTTCTGGCGCTGTCCCCGCTCGGCAAGGTGCCGGTGCTGGTCGTCGAGGAGGACGGGCGCCGGGAGGTCCTGTTCGAATCTGCGGTCATTGCCGAATATCTCGACGAGACGCTGCCGCCCGCCCTCCACCCGGCCGATCCGCTCGAGCGCGCCCGCCATCGCGCCTGGATCGAATTCGCCTCGGCGACCCTCGCCGATTTCTATCGCTTCTATGTCGGCGATCGTGAGGCATTCGAGGCGGCCGGCGAGGCGCTCGAGAGCAAGTTCGCGCGGCTGGAGGCGGAGCTCGGCGAGGGACCCTTCTTCGCCGGGAATCGGTTCAGTCTCGTCGATGCGGCATTCGCGCCCGTCTTCCGCTATCTGCCCGCCTTCGAGGCTTTCCTCGACCGCGGGCTGCTGCGCGGCCGCACGCGTCTCTCCGCCTGGGCCGCGGCGCTTGCCGCCCGTCCGAGCGTCGCCGCAGCCGTGTCGGAGGATTTCACGCCGGCGCTGATCGACTATATCGCAACCCGCCGGGGCCATATGGCGACGCTGCGCGTCACGTCGCCGGCGGCCCGGGCCGCCTGAAGGAACAGCCATAATGATCGACATTCGCAAGTTCGACAGCCTCGGCCACGCCGACCATGGCTGGCTCAACGCCCGCCACCATTTCTCCTTCGCGGACTATTACGAGCCGGCGCGAATGGGCTGGGGCGCGATCCGGGTCTGGAACGACGACGAGATCGCGGCGCGGTCCGGCTTCCCGCCGCACCCGCACCGCGACATGGAGATCATCACCTATGTCCGCACCGGCGCGATCACCCATCAGGATTCGATGGGCAACAAGGGCCGCACCGGCGCCGGCGACGTCCAGGTGATGTCGGCCGGGACCGGCGTCCAGCATGCCGAATATAATCTCGAGGACGAGTCGACGACCCTGTTCCAGATCTGGGTCCAGACCGACCGGCCCGGCGCCCAGCCGAGCTGGGGCGCGATGAAATTCCCGAAGGAGGACCGGTCGGGCAAGTTCGTCACCCTCGCCAGCGGCTATGCGGGCGATGCGGTGGCGCTGAAGATCAACGCCGCCGCCCGCATCCTCGGCGCCACCCTGGCCGAGGGCGAGACGGCGGAGCTGAGCCTCGATCCCACCCGCCACGCCTATCTGGTCGCCACCGCCGGCCCGATCGAGGTCAACGGCGTCCGCGCCGAAGCCCGCGACGGCGTCGCCATCACCGGCGAGGACAAGGTCCTGATCCGCGCCCTCGCCGACGCGGAGATCGTTCTGGTCGACGCGAAGTAAGGCCCTCACCCCCCCCACCGCTTCGCGGCGGGTCCCCCCTCTCCCCAAATGGGAGAGGGACAGGGGTGTCCGGTGCGAACCTTCCCTCTCCCGTCCCGGGGAGAGGGAGGGGCCCGCGCGGCGCAGCCGAGCGGGAGGGTG
The DNA here is from genome assembly GCA_041905385.1 of Allosphingosinicella sp. Classification (GTDB taxonomy): domain Bacteria; phylum Pseudomonadota; class Alphaproteobacteria; order Sphingomonadales; family Sphingomonadaceae; genus Allosphingosinicella. The sequence goes on along the minus strand of JAYRLF010000220.1, from coordinate 640 downwards.
AGGGCTATTCCTGCACTTCTTCCCTGATCACCCGCCTGGGATCGTCGCGATCCACGTAAACGGTCCGCGTCGTACGACCCGACTGGCGGAACAGAGGGATCAGCCCGAGCAGCCCGAGCAGGCCGAGCAGGCCCCACGGGAAGCCGCCCCGGTCCTGCCGCGCCAGCGACAGATCGTTGCCGAACGGGTCGGCCGGGTCGGCAAAGCCGTTCGGATAGGCCGCGTCGGGATCGATCGTCATCGGCTCCGGTTCCGGCGGCGCTTCGCGAACGACCACGGGCGCCTCGGCCGGCTCCTCGGTGACCGGTTCCTCGCTGGTCGTCGGCGGCACCGTGGTCGGCGGCGCCGGCTCGGCCTTGGTCGGCGGCGGCGTCGCGACCACCGGCGGTTCGGTCGTGTTCTGGGCCGCCGACGGCGCGGCCGCCGCGATCAGGACCAGGGCGATGGCGAGGCTCTTCAGGCGCATCCGATTCTCCGCAAATAATAACGCATTTCTAACAGCTTGCGTGGTTAAGTCCGGCAAGTGGCGCAACGATCATCCGCTCGCCGCCGCTGGAAAACAACCCGCCGCACGCCCTCTCGCGCGGCGGGGCGAAACCTGCGCACGTTTAGGCGCGGTACAGCCGGGGGGCTGCATGTT
>JAYRLF010000219.1:0-7331 GCA_041905385.1 Allosphingosinicella sp. | reverse complement strand
TGCTCCTTGAAACCTTGATCGCCTTCACGACCGGCAACAATGAATCCCCGAGAAAGACGGCGTCGGCAGCGTTCTGACCGACGTCGCTCGCCGACGCCGGCGCGATTGAAGCGTGTCCAGCCGCCAGCGCCGGGCCATCGTTCAGGCCATCGCCGACCATCAGCACCTTGCGACCGGCATTCGAGAGTCGACTGATCGTCGCCAATTTGTCTGACGGTGACATTGCTGTCTGGGCAGTCAGGCCTAACTCGCCGGCGACAGGCGCCACGGCCTGCGCACGGTCGCCGGAAATGATGCTGGCGTCGATTCCCAGCCGTTCGAGGCCGCGGATCGCGGCGCGGGCTCCCGGGCGCACGGGATCCCTGAAACGCAGCAGAATCGGCGCCCGCCCTGGAAGAACGAGGCTCGCAGTGAGAAGATCGGTGTCGCATGCTGCCCGATCCGGGCGTCCAAGCGTCACCACGCAACCGCGGTAATAGCCGCGCAGGCCGACGCCCGCCGCTTCCTCGACCCGCGACACCTCGGCGGCCATGGTTCCGTGCGCTTCGAGCGCGCCTCGGAGCGCCTGGCTGAGTGGGTGACAGCTACCGCGGGCAAGCGCCAGCGCAACGGAGCGGGCCTCGTCATCGAGCGGCTCGAGGTCGACAGGCTCGGGATGACCAATGGTCAAGGTTCCGGTCTTGTCGAACAGCGCGCGATCCACCTCGGCCAGGCGTTCAAGCGCAGAGCCGTCCTTCACCAGCACCCCGGCGCGCATCAGCGTGCCTGCGGCAACGATCTGGGCGGCCGGCACGGCAAGCCCGAGCGCGCAGGGACAGGTGATGATCAGAACGGCTGCCGCAATCATCAAGGCGTGGTGCCAGCCCGCCCCGGCAATCAGCCAGCCGACGAAAGCGAGGATGGCCAGCGTATGCACGGCTGGTGCGTAAAGACGAGCGGCGCGGTCGGCGATACGAACGTAGAACGACTTGCCTTGCGCGGCCTGCTCCATCAGTCGAGCGATGTCGGCGATCGCAGTGTCGTGGCCGGCCGCATTGATCCGGACTTGAAGTGGACCGTCGAGGTTGAGGGTGCCCGCGTGGACGAGGTCTCCCGGTCGAACCCGCTGGGGCGTACTTTCGCCGGTCAGCAGGGACAGGTCGAGCGCGCCGGGTCCGCACTCGACGATGCCGTCGGCGGCGAGCCGCTCGCCCGCCGGCACAATCATCGTCATGCCGGGCTGCAGCTGGTCGGCGGCCACCCAGGCGGTGCGGCCCTCGTCGCCGAGGATACGCGCGCCCGGTGCCGTCTGGCGAAGCAGGCTGGCCACGCCGAGCCGGGCGCGGTCTCGCATGAAGCTGTCGAGCAATCGGCCGACCAGCAGGAAGAAGAGCAGCATGACGGCGCCGTCGAAATAGGCGTGCGGGCCGTGGGTGAGCGTCTCATAGAGGCTGAGCGCGGTGACGAGGGTGACGCCGACCGAGATCGGCACGTCCATATTGGTGCGACCGTGGCGCAATGCGCTCCATGCCGAGCGGAAGAAGGGGCGGCCCGCATAGAGAACAGTTGGAACGGCAATCATCGCCGAGAGAAGGTGAAAAAGATCCCGCGTACCGCCACCGGCGCCGGACCAGACCGACACCGACATCAGCATGATGTTCATCGCCGCGAACCCGGCGACTGCGGTGGCGCGCAGCAAGCCGCGCGTTTCGCCATCCTGTCCTTCGCCGACCGTTTGCGGCAGCGGCTCAGCGTCGAATCCGATCTGAGCAATCGCCGCCTTGAGCGACGGCATGTCGAATTCCGGAAGATGGTCGACAGCCACTTGCCGAGAGGTGAAATTCACCCGCGCAGCGAAGATTCCGGGGACGCCTGCCAAGCCGCGTTCGATCTTGGCGATGCAGGCGGCGCAACGCATGCCGGGCACGGCCAGCACAGTGTGGACCGCGGGCCCGGCGCCGGCGAGCTCGGTGCTCGCGGTCACGACAGGATCTCGATCTGGCGCTTCACATCGGCCCCACGACGGATCTCGATCTGGACCTGCCAGCGCCCCCCGGGCAGTGGTGCCATCGAGACGTAGCGTCCGCCGCCGTCGGCGCGAAAGGCGAGTGTGACGTTTGGCGCGCGGCCCAGCGGGTGGCGCGCGACGGCCGCCACCTGTGCGCCCTCGAGCGCGCCGGCGACGGTATCGGCTGTCAGGGTGACATGGCGGGCGGTGTCGAGGGTCACGGCGGTCAACCAGCCAAGGCGCTCCTGCGCGCGCGCGTCGGCCAGCCAGCCGTTGAACTGCTGACCCGCGACATAGCTGTTCTCGACCACCTTGCCGCCGAAGGTCCGGGTGGCCACGGTCGCCATCAGCATATTGACCGCGATGATCACGCCGAAGAAGGCTAGCATGATCGAGAGCATGTGGCGGCCGGTGAAGCGGCGGGTCATTATTCTGGCCTTTCGAACAAGGTCTCGACGCGGTCGCTTCCTCCCTCCGCGTCGAGCGCGCGGACGGAAAAAGCGATATCCTGGTGCGCTTCTCCACCGCGCGGGGCCGCTACGAATATACGCAATCTCCCGAGGCTGTCGGCGGCGATGGTGGAGCGGACCTCGCGCCCGGCCGTCTCCCTGCTGCCGTCCTCCGCCCACATCACCGCGCCCGGAAGGCCTTCGAGCGTCACCGCGACCTCGCGCGGCCGCGCCTGCATGTTGCGGATCTTCACCGTATAGCCGTTGCGCACCGCTCCGTCGGACAGCTGGACGTAAAGCGGGTTGCGGGTCTGCTGGGCGCTGATGTCGAGACGGGTACGGGTGCCGAGGCCAAACAGCATGACCAGGCCAATCGCCGCCCACAAAGAGAAATAGACGATGGTGCGCAGCCGGAACACTTCCTTCGCGATCGGCTTCGGCGGCTTGCCGGCGCGCTCGAGCTCGGCATTCTCGAACGTTGTATAGTCGATCAGGCCGCGGGGCTTGCCGACCTGCGCCATCACCTTGTCGCAGGCGTCGATGCACAGCGCGCAAGTGATGCAGCCGACCTGCGGCCCCTGGCGGATGTCGATCCCGGTCGGACAGACTGCGACGCACTGGTTGCAGTCGATGCAGTCGCCCAGCCTGAGATCGGCAAGCGTTGCCTTCTTGGTGCCGCGATGGCGAGGCTCGCCGCGCCAGTCCTTGTAGGTGACGGTCAGCGATTTCTCGTCGAGCATCGCCGACTGGATGCGCGGCCACGGGCACATATAGATGCACACCTGCTCGCGCATGAAGCCGCCGAAGATGAAGGTCGTGGCGGTGAGGATTCCCACCGTCGCATAGGCGACCGGCGCGGCATCGCCGGCGACGAAGTCGCGGGCCAGCGTCGGCGCGTCGGCGAAATAGAAGATCCAGGCGCCTCCGGTGGCAACGGCGATCGTCAGCCACACGAGATATTTGGCGGCGCGGCGCGCGATCTTGCCGGGCCGCCATGGCGCCTTGGCGAGCCGGATCTGCGCGTTTCGATCACCATCGATCCAGCGTTCGACATGCTGGAACAGGTCGGTCCATACGGTCTGGGGACAGGCATAGCCGCACCAGGCGCGGCCGACCGCGGACGTCACCAGGAACAGGCCGATCCCGGCCATGATGAGCAGACCGGCCACATAATAAAATTCGTGCGGCCAGATCTCGATACCGAACATGTAGAAGCGGCGGCCGGCGAGGTCGACCAGAACGGCCTGGTCCGGCGCGAAGGGGCCCCGGTCCCAGCGCAGCCAGGGCGTCACGTAATAGATCGTCAGCGTCACCGCCATGATCGCCCATTTGAGGCGGCGGAAGCGGCCGTCTACCGCCTTCGGATAGACGCCTTGGCGCTTCTGGTAGAGGCGTCCGACGAACAGATCATTGATATTGGCCATCTCAACGGGCGGCCACCCGCATCGGCTGTCCGCCCTCTCCGCCGCCGAGCGAGTGCACATAGGTCGCCAGCATCCGGATCGTCACCGGATCGAGCCGGTTGTTCCAGCGCGGCATCACGCCGGCGCGGCTGTTGGCGATGGTGGTCCGCAGCGTCGCCGCGTCGCCGCCATAGAGCCAGATCGCATCGGTGAGATTGGGCGCACCCAGAGCGCGGTTGCCGCTGCCGTCGGCGCCGTGGCAGGCGGCGCAATTCTGGGCGAACAGGTTGCGTCCGCGTCGTGCGGCGCGGGTGGCCGGCTGCTGGTCGCTGATCGTGCGAACATAGGCGACAACGTCGTCGATCTGCTCGGAGGCGAGGATGCCGTCGCGCCCGAAAGCCGGCATCATCGAAGTCCGGGTCTCATCGTGCCCCGGATTGCGCGCGCCGTGTGCGATCGTGAACTCGATTGCGCTGAGATCGCCACCCCACAGCCAGTCGTCGTCGTTGAGATTCGGATAGCCTGCGGAACCAGTCGCGCCGGAGCCGTGGCACTGGACACAATGCATGCGGAATGCGGCACGGCCGCCCTCGACCGCCGCCCGGTGCAGTTGCGGATTGCCGGGCAGTCGTTCGGCCGGCGTCCGCGCGATCGCGGCATAGATCGGCGCCAGCTCGGCCTCGCGGGCGGAAACCTCCGCAGCGAGCTGGCCGCGGCTCGACCAGCCAAGCACGCCGTCGGTGGCGCGATCGATCATCGGCCAGGCGGGGTAGAGGACGACGAAGACCGCGGCCCACAGGATCGTGGCGTAGAAGGTCCATAGCCACCAGCGCGGCAACGGCGTGTTGAGCTCCTCGATCCCGTCCCATTCATGGCCAACGGTCTCGGTGCCGGTTGCGGCGTCGATATGCTTGTTCTCAGCCATTGTCCTTGTCCTCGAAGATCGAGAGCGCCGCAGCGCGGCTGCGCTCGCGCGCGCCAGGCCGGCAGGCCCAGAGAATGAAACTCGCCCAGACGACCGCCATGCCGGCGAGGCCGTAGCTGTCAGCGAAATGGCGGAGCGCGTCGTAGCTCATCGCGCCGCCTCCTGGCGGGCGGATTGCTCCTGCGGCGCGGCGCGCTCGAAATCGACCAGCGTGCCGAGCATCTGCAAATAGGCCACGAGCGCATCCATTTCGGTCAGCCGGCCCGGATTGCCGTCGAAGTCGCGCGCCTGGGCGCGCGGGTAGCGGGCCTGGAGCGCGCCATGGTCGGCATCGGGATCGGCCTGTGCGCGCAGATCGGCATTGGCCGCCTCGATCGTCGCATTGTCGTAGGGAACGCCAACCCGAGACAATGCCGTCAGGTGGCGGCGCATATCGCCCTGCTCGAGATCGCGCGTCGCCAGGAAGGCATAGGGCGGCATGATCGATTCCGGCACGACGCTGCGCGGATCGATCATGTGCTGGACATGCCATTCGTCCGAATAGCGGCCGCCGACGCGGGCCAGATCGGGACCGGTCCGCTTCGAGCCCCACTGGAACGGATGGTCGTACATCGACTCGGCGGCGAGGCTGTAATGGCCGTAGCGCTCGGTCTCGTCGCGGAACGGCCGAACCATCTGGCTGTGGCAGCTGTAGCAGCCCTCGCGGATGTAGATATTGCGGCCGGCGAGCTCGAGCGGCGTGTAAGGCCGCACGCCCTCGACCCGCTCGATCGTCGAGTCGATCCAGAACAAGGGCGCGATCTCGACGAGGCCACCGATCGCCACGACGACGAAGGCGAGCACGCCGAGGAGGGTCACATTGCGCTCGACCCTCTTGTGATCGAAGAAACGGGTAGCCATTGTCTCTTTCCTATTCGGCAGCAGCGAGAACCGGCGCGGGCGCGGGCTCATTGGCGGGCTTGGCGAGCGGGCGGTCGGCCGACGCGTCGTAGACGGCGTCGCTCATCGGCTTTTCATAACGCAGCCGGCCCATGATCGTCATTGCGATTTTGAAGGCCATAACCAGCGCGCCGGCGAGGTAGAGCAGCCCGCCCGCAGCGCGGATCAGGTACATCGGGTGCATCGCCGTCACGACTTCCGAGAAGGCGTAAACGAGGTAGCCGTCAGCGCCATACTCGCGCCACATCAGGCCCTGCATGATGCCCGCGACCCACATCGACGAGGCGTAGAGAACGATTCCGAGCGTCGCGAGCCAGAAGTGCCAGTTCACCATGCGCAGCGAGTAGAGCCGGGTGCGGCCCCACAGGCGCGGCGCCAGGAAGTAGAGCGCGGCGAAGGTGATCATGCCGTTCCAGCCGAGCGCGCCGCTGTGAACGTGGCCGATCGTCCAGTCCGTATAGTGGGACAGGCTGTTGACCGCCCGGATCGACATCATCGGGCCTTCGAACGTGCTCATCCCATAGAAGGCGAGCGCCAGCACCATCATCCGGATGATCGGATCGGTGCGGATCTTATCCCAGGCCCCGTTGAGGGTCATCAGGCCGTTGATCATGCCGCCCCAGCTCGGCATCCACAGCATCACCGAGAAGACCATGCCGAGCGTCTGCGCCCAGTCGGGAAGCGCGGTGTAATGGAGGTGGTGCGGACCGGCCCAGATGTAGAGGAAGATCAGCGACCAGAAGTGGATGATCGACAGCCGGTAGGAATAGACCGGCCGCTCCGCCTGCTTCGGCACGAAATAGTACATCATGGCGAGGAAGCCGGCGGTCAGAAAGAAGCCGACCGCATTGTGGCCGTACCACCATTGGGTGAGGGCGTCCTGGACACCGGCGAATGCGGAATAGCTCTTCGATCCGACCCAGCTGACCGGCAGCGACAGGTTGTTCACCAAATGGAGCATCGCCACCGTGAGAATGAAGCTCAGGAAGAACCAGTTGGCGACGTAGATGTGCGGCTCGCGCCGCTTGACCAGCGTGCCGACGAACACCGCGAGATAGGCGACCCAGACGACGGTCAGCCAGAGGTCGACATACCATTCGGGCTCGGCATATTCGCGGCTCTCGGTGATGCCGAGCAGATAGCCGGTCGCGGCGAGCACGATGAACAGCTGGTAGCCCCAGAAGACGAACCGGGCGAGGCCCGGGAAGGCGAGCCGGGCGCGGCAGGTGCGCTGGACGATGTAAAAGCTGGTCGCAATCAGGGCATTGCCGCCGAAAGCAAAGATGACGGCCGACGTGTGCAGCGGCCGCAGCCGCCCGAAGCTGGTATATTCGAGGCCAAGATTGAGCGCCGGATAGGCAAGCTGCAACGCGATGTAGAGGCCGGCGAGAAAGCCCGCCAGGCCCCAGAAGACGGTCGCGATCACGCCCCAGCGGACGGGATCGTCGTCATAGAGATTGGTGTCCCGGACAGGCGTCAGGCTCGGTCCGGTCGATCCATAATCGGCGCGCGACATCGTGAACCAGGCAGCAAGCAGGGCGGCAATCGCGACGATGCCCATCTGCACCGCGAAACCCGAATCCGCCGCAGCCGCGGCAAGCAGGATTGCCGCCACGCCCGCGCGCAGC
>JAYRLF010000218.1:0-7339 GCA_041905385.1 Allosphingosinicella sp. | reverse complement strand
CGACCGCCGAGGGCGCCGAAACGCACGACGAATTGAGCCTGATCCGCGAGCTCGGCTGCTCGCACATCCAGGGCTATATTTTCGGCCGGCCGATGCCCGCCGAGGAAGCCTGCGAGCTCGCCCAGCAGAACAAGACGGTCAGCGCCGACGGCTTCCAGTTCAACCGGCCGCCGCGCCAGGGCCTGCTCAAGGTCGCGAACCTGCAGTGGAACGGCATGACGATCGCGGTGCGGGTGCGCAACATCTCGACCGGCGGCGCCTTGCTGGAGAGCAGCCGGGCGCTGCCGCCCGGCTCGCACGTCCAGCTCGACCTGCCGGGCTGCGGTCAGCTCGGCGCCGAGGTCCGCTGGGCCGAGCACAAGCGCATGGGCATCCAGTTCGAGGAAGAATTCGACCTGCGCCGCCTTGCCCCCGGCAAGAGCGCCGGCTTCGGCGCCAAGCTTTCGAACCAGCGTTATCTGCCGGCCGAGATGTCGCAGGGGGTCGAGAAGAAGGCCCTGCGCGCGTCCGACCTGCGCTATTGAGCCGTCAGCCGATCGCGCCTCGGCGCCGCAGCGTCTCGATCTCCGCGCTTTCCATCCCGAGCACCCGCCCCAGCAGCTGATCGCCATGCTCACCCAGCAAGGGCGGCGCGACCGGCGGCACGACTGGCGTCTGCGTCAGCTTGAGCGGCGAGGCGATCAGCGGGACCTGTCCGGCGGTCGGGTGGGGAACCTGCATCACCATCTCCCGCGCCGATGCCTCCGGCGCGTTCAGGGCGGCGCCGACGCTGCGCACCTCGCCGCACGGCCCGCCTGCGGCGCGCAGGCGCGACAGCCAATGGTCCACCGGCCGCCGCGCCAGCAAGGGCGCGAGCAGGCCGAGCAAGGCGTCGCGATTCTCGACCCGGGCCGGATTGGTCGCAAAGCGCGGATCCGCGGCGAGATCGGCCCGGCCGAGCAGATCGCAAAGGGCGCCGAACTGACGATCATTGCCGACTGCGATGACGAGATCGCCGTCGCTTGCGTGGAACAGCTGGTAGGGAACGATCGCCGGATGACCGTTGCCGAATCGCGTCGGCTCCTCGCCGGAGACGAGGCAGGCGCTGCCGACATTGGCCAGCATCGCCAACTGGCAATCGTAGAGCGCCATGTCGATGTGCTGGCCGACGCCGTCGCGATCGGCGGCGATCAGGGCCGCGAGGATCGCCTGCGCGGCGGTCATGCCGGTGAACAGATCGGCGACGGCTACGCCGACCTTCATCGGCTCGCCGTCGACATCGCCGGTGATCGCCATCAGCCCGCCCTCGGCCTGGATGACATAGTCGTAGCCGGGCCGATCCGCGATCGGCGAGGCGCGGCCATAGCCGGAGATCGAGCAGTAGACGATGCGCGGGTTGATCGTTGCGATTGCCGCATAATCGAGGCCGAACCGGTCGAGCCCGCCTTGCTTGTAATTCTCGACCAGCACATCCGATTGCGCCGCAAGCCGCCGCACGACCTCCTGTCCATCCTGATGGGACAGGTCGATCGCAATGCTCTGCTTGTTGCGGTTGGCGCTGAGATAATAAGCCGACTCGCCGCCGGCATAAGGCGGGCCCCAATGGCGGGTATCGTCGCCGCCGTTCGGATTCTCGACCTTGATCACCTCGGCGCCGAGATCCGCGAGCACCATCGTGCACCACGGCCCGGCCAGCACCCGCGACAGATCGAGCACCCGCCGGCCGGCAAGGGGCGGCGGGCGGGTGGCGGCGTGAGGCTCGGTTGCTGTCATTTGCCCTGTCATGGCGTGGTCGATCGGCAGAGCGCTAGAGGCGCGCTTGCGCGGGGACAAGCCGGACTACATTGATCGAACCGCCGCGCCTGCAGCAGCGACCTTTTGACGGACCACCCAGCGTCAATGGGGCGGGGGCCAGAAACAGGCAGGCACGAATGGCCGCTTTCGCATAGCGCCACCTAAGCTTGTGCGGTCAGTCAGCAATCCAGCTACATGTTCGCACGGAGCTCGTTGATCGTCATGCCGGTCCACCTCCTGATGGCACGCCGCAGGTTCGCGCTGTCGCTGAAGCCCACCTTCCACGCGACGTCATCCACGCTCATGCGCGTCGTCTGCAGATATTCGATAGCCAGCTTCCGGCGAACATCGTCGACGATCGCGCCATAGCTCGTCTCTTCAGCGGCAAGGCGGCGGCGAAGCGTTCGCTCCTGCAAGCCAAGCTGCGCCGCGACCACCGTCATCGACGGGAACTGGCCGGGCGCGTTCAGGAGCAATTGATAGACTTCGCCCGACCAGCCCGACGAAGTGCGAGACTGTCCGATCAATCGCTCGCACGTCTCCTCCAGCATCGTTCGGGTGAGCCGGTTGCCCAATTCCGGAGTCTGATCGAGGATGCCGACCGGATAATGGAGCTCGTTGGCCGTCTGGCCATAGAGGCAGGGGCATGAGAGTGCCCGCTCATCGTCGGGTGCATAGGTGTCTTCCGGAATGGCGAACAGCGCGCGGACCGGCAGGTTGTCGGTGCCGGCAGTGTCGCGGATGTGGGTGAAGGTCATCTTCATCTGCTGCCGTACCAGGAACGTGCGAACCTCGCTGCTCATCACGTCGCGATAGATTTCGCAAAATTGCCAGATCGCGACGTCGTCCTCGACCCGCCATTGCAGGCGCACCGTTGGGGTGGCGAGCGGCTGGTACCGGACGGCGAAGTCGAAGAAGTCGCGCATCGTCGGCGAGCACATGAGGGCATAGCCGTACATGCCATAAGCCGAGAGGTGCAGGCGCGAGCCGATCGCGAAGGCGTCGGCAAACTCCGCGCCGGACGCGACGATATTCTCGCAGGCGATCAGATATTGGCCGATCGAAGTCAGCGTGTGCGGATCGCGCACCTCGGCCAGCGTCAGCCCGGTCCGGTCCAGCACCGCCTCCGCCGCAATGCCGCGGGCGGCGACCGCGTCAATCACCGTCGCGATCTTGAACGGCGCGAACGTCCGTTGATTCAGTGACGGAAATCCAGCTCGGGCGTTCGGGATCGCCGGCTCGCTCCCGTCGTCCACGCCTGTCGCCATAGCCAAAATCTTCCGCCTGCATGTGTCCGCCAAGGACACAGCGATGTCCGCCAATGCGCTTACAAGCGCCTGTGCCAGACCATAAGCAAGGCATCAAGCCGGCCAAGTTCGGCGGCGGCAACGTCCGCAACAAGCCCGTCAAGGAGGGGAGAGAAGTTCATGTCGATCGGAACCATTCGCATGAGACGTCGCGCGGCCCTTTGCCGCTCCGCGCTCGCGGTTGTGATCCTGGCCTCGCCTGCGGCCGCTCGCGCCCAGAGCAACGACACGCCGGCCCCACAGACGGATGGCGACAGCGAAGCCGGACCCGAAATCGTCGTCACCGGCACCAGCATCCGCGGCATCCCCCCGACGGGATCGGGATTGATCAGTGTCTCGCGCGAGGACGCCAGGCTGGTCGGCGCGGCGAGCACGCCCGAGCTGCTCGCCACGGTGCCACAGCTCAATAGTTTCAACACCGCGCCCCGGGTCAGCAATGGCGGCCTCGGATCCTTCGCGCCCGGCCTGCGTGGCCTGCCCACGGCCGCGACGCTGCCGCTGATGAATGGCCACCGCCTGATCTCGGGCAGCACGCAGCAGACCAATCCCGACTATCCGCTCATCCCCGAACTCGCGATCGAGCGCGTCGAAATCGTCGCCGACGGCGCGTCGGCAATCTATGGGTCGGATGCCGTCGCCGGCGTCGTCAACTTCATCACCCGCAGCCGCGTATCGGGACTGGAGGCGATCGTTCGCTACGGCATGGCGGACGATTATCACGCGTTCAACGCAGGCGCGCTTTTCGGCCAGAGCTGGGATGGCGGCTCGTTCGTCGTCGCTTATCAATATCAGGAGAACAGCAACATCACCGGGGCCGACCGCGGCTATCGCTCGCTCGATTTCCGGGCGGTCGGGGGCATCGATACGCGTTCTGCCGTCTGCCCCGATGCGAACGTGAACCTGTTCGCCGGAACGATTTATGCCGCTCCCGGCCTGGCGCCGGGACTGAACACCTGCGATCCGCGCGGGCCTGTTGATCTCCTGCCGCAGAACCGCACGCACAGTGCGCTGATCTCGGGCCGGCAGGAAGTGTCGAGCGCGGTCACTTTGTGGGCCGACCTTCTCTATTCGGATCGCCGGGACGTCGTCCAGGCAGCGCTGCCTGGCCAGACATTCGTCCTCATTACCGCGGCAAACCCCTTCTTCCGCGCACCGCCGGGGACGGGATCCCTGTTCGGCTATTTCGACTTTCGTCCCGACCGGCTGGTGGGCGCAGACCATTTCGACCAGACCTTCAGGGTGCGCGCCGGCAATGCCACAGCCGGGGTGGATATCGTGCTGCCCCGCGACTTTCGGGCCAGTGTCTACGGCACCTTCAACTGGTCGCGCAACGACACCTTCCAGCCCGGCATCAACACGACGGCTCTGACCGCCGCCGCCGCTGGAACGACCACGGCGACCGCACTCGATCCGTTCGAGACCCGGACGAACCCGGCGGTCGTCGCGGCGATCCTCGACAACCCGACGGATTTCACCAATCGACAGCGTCTTCGGATTGGCGCGGTCAAGATCGATGGCCCGCTGGCCGCCCTTCCGGGCGGCGAACTGAAGGTCGCTCTGGGCGCGGAATATCGCCGCGAAACCTATAGGCAGCGCGGCCAGAGCGGCGGCATCGGCTTCCCGGAAGACCTCGAGCGCGACGTCCAGTCGATCTATGGCGAGCTATTCGTGCCGATCGTCGGCGACGGCAATGCCGGCCCCATGGCGCAGAGCCTCGCCTTGTCGCTATCGGGCCGCTACGATCATTACAGCGACTTCGGCTCGACCACGAACCCCAAGATCGGCCTCACCTGGGAACCCGTGGACGGCGTCAATGTCCGAGGGACCTATGGCCGTTCGTTTCGCGCACCGGGACTTCGGGACCTGGGCTCGACAGTCGGTTCCTATTATTCGGCCGCCGCGCTTGTCGACGCGTTCGGCGCGCGCGACCCGTCGCGCGGCACGAGCCAGGTCAACACCATCCTGCTCTTTGGCGGCAATCAGAATCTGACGCCGGAAACGGCACGGACATGGTCGCTCGGTGTAGACCTTCGCCCGAGGTTCGCCCCAAACCTCTACGCCAGCGTCACTTTCTACGACATCGAATATGACGACGTGATCGGCACCCCGTCGGGACTCGGTGCCTTGTTGTTCAGCGATCCGACCTTCGTCTCGCGGGTCATCCGCAATCCGACGCCGGCGCAGCTGAGCGCAGCGATCGCCAATACCGTACCCTTCTTCTACACATTCGCTGCGGTGCCGACGATCGGCAACATCCTCGATCTGCGGCAGGGGAATTTCGGCGTTCGCAAGACCAACGGGATCGACTTCGACGTGCGCTACCGGCATCCGGTCAGCTTCGGGACGATCTTCGCCGGGATCGCAGGCAATTATATCCTGAACTACCGCAACCAGTTGTCGCCGACCTCGGTAGAGAGCAACTCGCTCCTGGCAGGCATCCCGCGCGCCACGCTGCGCACGACATTGGGCTTCACGGCCGGGCCGGCGACCTTCGTCAGCTTCGTGAACCATCGAGCAGGCATCACCGCATCCTATGCGACCCCGACCGGCACCGGCCTCTACGAGGCCGATGGCTATACGACGGTCGACCTGCGCCTCTCTGTGCGCCTGCCGGACGTCGGCTTCGCCAGGGGCCTCGAGCTCGGGCTGCAAGTCAACGACCTGTTCGATGCCACGCCGCCATTCTTCCCCGGCACCGACGGTATTGGCGGCACCTACAATCCGATCGGTCGCTATGCCGCGATGAGTCTGCGGTCAGCCTTTTGAGCGCCAGTGGGCGGCATCCCCGGACGGAATCGCCGCTCGCGCTTTGCAGTGCATAGACCACGATCGAGGTTTGCCATTCGATGTCCCCTACCCGTACGAGCGTGAACCCTCATTCTTCTGTCCCCCAGATCCGCCTCTACGCGCAGTGGCTCAAGGACAGGAACGGACGGGACTTTGCGACCTATGACGATATGCGCCGATGGTCGGTGGAGGATCTGGACGGCTTCTGGCGCAGCATCTGGGACTATGACGGCATCGAAAGCCCGACGCCGATCGCAGCCGTGCTCGGCTCAGACGCGATGCCCGGCGCGCGATGGTTCGAGGGCACGCACCTCAACTATGCGCGACAGGTATTCCGCCACGCCGCGGCGGCGGACGCGGCGGGCCAGCCCGCGATCATCGCCCTGGACGAGCGCGGCGACGCCGTCACGCTCAGCTGGGCTCAATTGCGGCGCCAGGCGGCCTCGCTCGCGCTTTCGCTTCGCGCCCGCGGCATAGCCCAGGGGGACCGGGTCGCGGCTTATCTGCCCAACATCCCGGCCGCAGTCGTCGGGCTGCTCGCCTGCGCCAGCATTGGCGCGATCTGGACGCTGTGCTCGCCCGATATGGGACTCAATGCGGTGCTGGACCGCTGGCGCCAGACCGGGCCCAAGGCGTTGATCGCCGTCGATGGCATCTTCTATGCCGGTAAGGCGGTGGACCGGAGCGGGGCCGTCGCCGAACTCCGGCGTCAGCTACCCTGCATCGAGTCGCTGTTTCTCGTCGCCAGCGGTTGCGGCGGCGGCGTGTCCGGCGCCATCGACTTCGCGGCGGCGGTCGGGCGCGACGACGCTGCGACCCTCGCGTTCGAACCCGAATGGCTGCCCTTCGATCATCCGCTATGGATCCTCTATTCCAGCGGCACCAGCGGCCTCCCCAAGGCAATCGTGCACGGCCATGGCGGCGTTGTCCTGGCGACGGCCGCCGGGCGGCTCCATTTCGATTTGGGTCCGAGCTACGCGCCGAACACTCTCGGCGACCGCTTCCACTGGAACAGCGCCAGTGGATGGGTGATGTGGAACATCCAGGTGGGCGGGTTGCTCAGCGGCACGACCATCTGCTTGTTCGACGGCTCGCCGAGCGGCCCCAGGACCGATCCCGACTGGACCCGACTGTGGGATTTCGCCGCACGTAGCGGCGTGACCTGGTTCGGCGCGGGCGCCGCCTTCTTCGCCAGCTGCCGCAAGGCAGGGGTCGAGATCGCCCGAATCCCGGGCCTCGATCGCATTCGCGCGCTCGGCAGCACCGGATCGCCGCTAGCGCCCGACGTGCAGCGATGGGGTAGTGCGCAGTTCGCCGCAATCGGCCGCCCCGGCATTTGGTGGTGCAATGTCAGTGGCGGAACCGAGATCGCCGCCGCCTTCATGGCCGGCAATCCCGAGCTGCCCGACACCCCGGGGCGGCTGCAATGCCGGCACCTGGGCGCCGCGATCGAGGCGTGGGACGAACAAGGC
>JAYRLF010000217.1:3828-7355 GCA_041905385.1 Allosphingosinicella sp. | reverse complement strand
ATCTGTCCAAATGTGCCGGCCGGCGCGCTTGCGACGGCATCTTGCGAGGAGGGCAGGGGAACATGCTGCACGACGTCGCTTCCGATCAGGCCGCCCGGCCGGCGGCGCTCAATCTGGTCGAGGAGATCAGCCATCGGGTCGTCAACGAGCTGACCGAGGCGATCGCAATGCTCTCGCTCGCCGCGCGCACCCACAGTGGCGCAGTCCAGACGACGCTCGAGCGCACCGCGGACCGCCTGCGGTGCCACGCCCAATCGCATCGCGCGTTGCTGCCGCCGCGCACCAGCGACCGTTGCGATCTTGCCGACCATCTCGCCCGGGTCTGCGGCGCGATGGCCAATGGCTTCATCGCCGACAATGGCGCGCAATTGCTGCTGCGCGCCGACAATGCCTTGCTCGCGGCCGACCAATGCTGGCGCATCGGGCTGATCGTCGCCGAGCTGGTGCGCAATGCCGCCCGGCACGGACTGTCGGGCGGGCCGGGCCTGATCATCGTCAGGATCATGACCCAGGTCGACATCGTGACCTGCACGGTCTGCGACAATGGCCACGGCAAGCCGTCAGGGGCGGGCGGCCTCGGCCAGGGCCTGGTCAGGCGGCTTGCCGACGAGCTCGGCGGCGGGATCGAATGGCGGTTCAACGATCACGGCACGACCGCGCAGGCGACCTTTCCGCTGTCCGATCCAGATACCTTGCCATTGGCAAGGTCGGTCAACTGATCGGGTTCGACCGAGCGCTCGCGTGATCGAGGACGGCGGGGAGGGCCCATACCTTTGTACGATTGGACCACGGTCACCGAGGGTGCAAAGGCTCGACCACGAGCCGTGCACGGGTGGCGGCACCCACAGGACGGACGAGGAGAGATCATGACCTACCGCAAGACCGAGGACGCCCTCGCGAAGCTCACGCCCGAACAATATCGGATCACCCAGCAAGGCGGGACCGAGCGCGCCGGCAGCGGTGCCCTGCTCCACAACAAGGAGCCGGGCATCTATGTCGACATCGTGTCGGGGGAGCCGTTGTTTGCTTCTTCCGACAAATATGATTCGGGCTCGGGCTGGCCCAGCTTCACCAGGCCGATCGAGCCCGCCAATGTGAGCGAGCTGGTCGATCGGTCGCACGGCATGGTGCGCACCGAGGTCCGCTCGGCCCATGGCGACAGCCATCTCGGCCATGTTTTCCACGACGGTCCCGGCAACCGCGGCGGAATGCGCTACTGCATCAACTCGGCCTCGCTGCGGTTCATCCACCGCGACGACATGGAGCGCGAGGGCTATGGCGCCTATCTGCCGCAGGTGGAGGCGGTCGAATGACCGGCGAGCGCGCCATCCTCGCCGGAGGCTGCTTCTGGGGCATGCAGGACCTGATCCGCCGACGGCCGGGCGTGCTCTCGACGCGGGTGGGATATACGGGCGGCGAGGTCGTCAACGCCACCTATCACAATCACGGCAATCATGCCGAGGCGATCGAGATCGTCTTCGACTCGTCGCAGACCAGCTTCCGCGATCTGCTCGAGTTCTTCTTTCAGATCCACGATCCGACGACCCGCAACCGGCAGGGTGGCGACATCGGGGCGAGCTATCGCTCGGCGATCTTCTACACGAGCGCCGAGCAGAAGCGCGTCGCCGAGGAGACGATCGCGGACGTCGACGCCTCCGGGCTCTGGCCGGGCCCGGCGGTCACCGAGCTGGCGCCGGCGGGCCCGTTCTGGGAGGCGGAGCCCGAGCACCAGGACTATCTCGAGCGCAACCCGGGCGGCTACACCTGTCACTTCGCGCGGCCGGGCTGGAAGCTGCCGCGCCGCGCTGAGGCTGCAACTTAGCGCTGACGGCTGCCGGGCGAAAGGCGGCGTCATGTCGCCGGCTGGGGCGATGCGCGCCCCGGCCTGCTGCCAGGCAAGCGGCGCCATGTCCGCGGCCTCATTATTCTGCTATTGACCCGCGGCCGATGGGGGAGCGGGCATGGCCCGGGACTTTCGCCTCATTGTCTTTGCCTGCCTGACCGTCGCGGGAGCGCCCGGCGCCGCGGTGGCCCAGAGCGCGTCCCTGGATATCCGGCGCGGACCGCTCGCGATGTCGCTGCAGGACCTTGCGCGCCAGGCCGGGATCGAGCTCCTTTACGATCGCGGGCTCGTGCAGGGCGCCATGGCGCCGCCGGTCCGTGGCCGGCTTTCGGTCGACGCCGCTCTTAGAGCGCTGGTCAGCGACACCGGTCTGGCCGTGCGGCGCTCCGCGACCGGGGCGTGGCTGATCGAGCGGGCAGGCGCGGACCAGCGCGTGCATGACGCGGAGCTGCTAGGGCCCGAGATACTGGTCGTCGGCCAGCGCAGCCTCAACGCGGACATTCGGCGTCGCGAGAATGACGTGCAGCCCTATCAGGTGGTCAGCGGCGTCGAGCTCGTGCGCGCTCATCGCGACACGATCGACCAATTTTTTCGCAGCCGCGTCACCGCCAACACCCAGTTCGCCGCGCCCAGCCAGCTGCGCTCCGGCGAGACCAATTCGGAGATCGACCTGCGCGGCCTCGGATCGGATGGAACGCTGGTGCTGATCGACGGCCGTCGGCTTCCGCACATCCCGGAGTCGGTGCTCGACCTGCGCCAGCCCGACCTCAATCCGATCCCGCTCCATGCGATCGAGCGGATCGAGATCCTGACCGGGACCGCAGGAGGCATTCACGGCTTCGGCGCGCTTGGCGGCGTCGTCAATGTCGTGCTGCGGCGGGATGCGGACGGCGTCGAGTTTCATGGAACGACCGGGATCAGCGCGCGCGGCGACGCCAGCAGGCTTGCGCTCGAGGCGCGGCTCGGCTTCTCGACGAACGACGGACGGAGCTCGTTCCTGCTCCATGCCGGGCGGTCCTGGTCCGAGCCGCTGCGCGAGGGGCAGCGCGCCTACATGGCGCGCGGCCGGGCCGTGACGGAGGCGCTGGCCGGCGAGCGGTTCGCCGCCTCCCTGCCCAATACGAACGCGGTCGGCCTGTTCGACTTCCTCGGCGGCGAACTCGTCCTCAAGCCGGAACTGGGCAGTGCCGGCCTGGGCTCGGCCTTCACCTCCCTTCCAATCGGCTTCGGCGGCGGGCGCGTCGGCCTCGCCGCGTTGCTGACCGGTCGGGCCGGCCGGCTCGACGTCGGGATCACAGCCGGCGAGGCGGCGTCCAGCCTAGGCTCGAACCCCTCGATGGCGTCGGCGATCGCCAATGTCCGGCATCGGTTCGGCGACGTCGAGGGCTTCGTCGAGGCGATCATGCTCCGAAATCGCGGCCGGTTCGACGACCTGACGTCGAACGGCTCGGTCGTGCTGTTTCCCGACGATCCGCGCAATCCGTTCGACAATTTTCTCTGGGTGACATTCCCCGGACCGCCGACCAGCGCCACCAACCGGTCGCGGTTCGACAGCCTGAGGTTGACCGCCGGGCTGATCGTGCCGCTACCGCTCGCCTGGCGCGGGGTCGTCGAGGCCAGCCTCGGCCGGCTTCGCTATGGCGTGCGGGCTGCCGCCCTTTACTATGACGGTCCGCTGTTTCTC
>JAYRLF010000217.1:0-3818 GCA_041905385.1 Allosphingosinicella sp. | reverse complement strand
CGACGGCAGCGAGGATCCCGACTTCGACCCGCTCGGCGACTGGACGGCCTTCCAGCAGGCCGCCGCCCGCTATCGCTACAACAAGTCGCTCAGCTTGGACGTGCGCAACCACTACCAGGAACAATCGTTGCGCCTGTCCGGTCCGCTGTTCAGGACGGAGGCCGGGGCGGCGACCCTGACCTTGCTGGCCGAGCACCGCCGCGAGCGGATCCCGGCGTTCGACAACCGGGCCGGCAACGACCGGTTCGGCAGCCCCGTCACCTCCGTCTCTCCGGTCGCCGGCCGGACCAACCGGGTCGGCTCGCTTTATGCCGAGCTCCGGGCTCCGCTGTTCGGCGAGGATTCGTCGGTGCCGCTGCTCGGCCGGCTCGACGTGCAGCTGGCCGTCCGGCGCGACGCGCAGCGCTTCGACTTCGCCCGCGACCCGCTCGACCCAGAAGCCGCGGAGCGGGTCCGGGCCGACTTTGCCGCGACCGCATTCACCGCCGGCGCGCGGCTGTTCCCGCAGCCCTGGCTGATGGTGCGCGGGAGCTATGCGACCGGCCATCAGCCGCCGCCGCTCGCCCGCCTGATCACCCAGGACCTGACCCTCGACACCTCCAGCCTGCGCGATCCCAGGCGGGGCAATGCGCTGCTTACCGATTCCGGACCCTATCGCCTCCTGATCGACGGCAACCCCGACCTCGGCACCGGGCGCGCGACGACCCTCTCGCTCGGCGCCGTGATCGAGCTCCCGGATCGTGGCGGGCCGCGGCTGTCGATCGACTATTCGCGGATCCGCCGTTCCGGCGACTTCTACCGCCTCGACGAGGCCCTCGTGCTTGCCCGGGAGGACAGCTGGCCCGAGCGGGTCAGTCGCGAGCCCCTCTCGGATGCCGACCGGACGCGCGGCTATGGCGGCGGTCGCATCACCGCCATCGACGCGCGGCCGATCAACGCCGGGGGCCTTCATGTCGAGACCGTCGACGGCCGGCTCGACTGGCCGGTGCCATTGCTCGGCGGCACCGTGCGCCTCGCCGCGGCCGCGACGCTGCACCTGCGCAACCGGCGGTTCAGCCCGTTCGATCCGGCGGTCGAGCGAGCCGGATATCGGGCAGGGCCACTGCGCTGGCGCGCCAATGGTGGGCTCGAATGGACGTCCGGCCGAACGACGCTTGGCGCGAATCTTCAATATTTCGACGGCTACCGGATCATCGAGGACCCGAGCTTTGCGCCGATCGAGGACCTGCTCGTCGAGCTTCAGGGCGGACGGCGCGTCCGGGCCCAGCATTATCTCGATCTCTTCGCGAGCCGCCGGATCGCCCTGGGCGGGGCCGGTGGAGGGCCGTCGCTGACGCTGGAGGCCGGCATCGTGAACCTGCTCGACAGGGCGCCGCCGTTCGAGGCCAATCTCAGTTTCTTCGGTTCAAGATACAGCCTCTATGGCGATCCGCGCGGTCGGCGGTTCGAGCTCGCGCTCAGCGCCAGCTTCTGAACGGCGGCGTCGATGCAAGCAGAGCGTCGGCCATGCGGACGAGGTCGGCGAGGCTTCGCGCCCCCATCTTGCGCATCGCGGAACCGCGGTGCGCCTTCACGGTCACCTCGCTGAGTCCAAGGTCGCCGGCGACCTGCTTGTTCAGTCGGCCCTCGGTGACGAGCATCATCACCTCGCGCTCGCGGGCGCTGAGCGAGGCGAACCTGTCGTGGAGCGCAGCCCGATCCGCCGCGGCCTGGCGGCGTTCGCCATCGAGGCGCACGGCGACGCCGATCGCGCGGAGCAGGTCGTCGTCGGCCACCGGCAGGGCAAGGAAGTCGCTGGCACCCGCCTTGATGGCGCGCACGACGGTTCGCGGTTCCGCCCAGTCGGCCATGACGATCACCGGCAGGCTGGTGCCGCCGCGCCGTGAATCGATCAGCAGCTCGAGGCCCCCGATCATTAGCGGCGTGACGTGCACGAGGACGCACCCCGTATCCTCCGGCTGCACCGCTTTGGCATAATGGCTGGAATCGGCGTGGGCTCGGACGGCAAGGCCGACCTGCGGGCACAGGCCGGAAAGTCGGCCGACCATCTCCGGGCCGAGCCCGACCGCGTGGACGGCGGCCTGGTCGGCGGAGGGGCCGAGCTCCGGCGACATCCCGGCCGCGGGAGCGAGCGGCGGCCTCGCGTCGAGCAGGCGCCGATAGGTGTTCGTGGCGGACGAGGCGGCGGTTGCAATCATCGTTCGACTCCCGGCGCATCAGACGCAGCCGGTCCCGAAACCCACATCGTTATTTTCAGTCTGCCCCGGTTAGCTCGATCTGATTACCGCGCCGCACACTGCGCAGCCGGTGGATCTCGGTGACGGTGGCCGCGAACCGTTCGATCTCGCCGGCGCGGAACCGGCCGCTGATCCGCATGGCGGCGATGCGGGGATCGCGGATCACGAGCCGCTCCGGGCCGTAGCGGTTCATGACCCGGCTCGCCTCGGCGAGCGGGTCGTCGTCGAATTCGATCATGCCCTCGGCCCAGATGCCGGGGGTGCGGCCGGCTGGAATGGGCGCGATCGTCGCGCCACCACCGGCCAGCCGATAGACCTGTCCAGGGCGAAGCGTGACCGGCGCTGCAGAGCCATCGGCGGGCGCGACAGTGACCGCGCCCTCGATCAGGCTCACCCGAAGCCCGGCCGGGGCGAGGTCGACCTCGAACCGCGTTCCGGTCGCGACGACGCGCCGGCCGCCGGCGAGGACGGCGAACGGACGCGCCGCGTCCGGCCGCACCGAGAACAGGGCCCGGCCGCTGGTCAGCACGATCCTGCGCTCCCGCGCGCCGAGCTGCGCGGACAGGGCGCTCTGCGCGTCAAGCGTCACGCGGCTTCCGTCGGCGAGGGTAAGGGCGCGGACGGCTGCGCCCGAGGCATAGCTGACCGGGGCTTCGCCGGGCCCCGGGGCGAGCGATGACCGATCGAGCAGCAACGCGCCGGCGGCCAGCACCACCAGCAAGGCGGCGGCCGCCGCCGTCCAGCGCCGCCATGGCGCGGCATGCAACGGCGGCGCGAGCGCATGCGCGCGCATCGCATCCAGGAGCTCGTCGCCCTCGGCATCGGCGAACCGGTCCCAGGCCTCCGAGGCGTGCGCGAAGGCGGCGCGGTGGCGCGGGTCGTCGTCCAGCCACCGGGCCAGCAGCGCCTCCTCCCCGGCGACGAGCCCCTCGTCGCGCCGCGCCAGCAGGAGGGCGGCGGCCGCCTCGGGGCCGATGGCGCGCAGCCGGTCGAGGGTCAGGGCCTCACGAAGCATGGCGCTTCTCCATTTGTCTGGCGAGATGCTGGATCGCCCGGACCATGTGCTTCTCGACGGCGCTGACCGAAATGCCGAGATGGCCGGCGATCTCGTTGTGACGGTAGCCCTCGAGCCGGCGCAGGATGAACACCGAGCGGGTCCGTTCGGGCAGCTCGAGCAAGGCGGCCGTGGCCGCGTGGAGCTCCTCGCGGCCGGTCAGGATCCGCTCCGGGTCGAGCTCCTCATCGCCGTGCCGCTGGCCGTCGAACGCGACATGATGGTCGCTGCGGCGGGCCGAGCGGCGGCGCCCCCGGTCGGCGAGCACGCTGGCCGCCGTGCGCGCCACATAGGCGCCGAGATGCCCGACCGGCGCCGAACTCTCGCGTGCGACGATGCGCGCGAACACGTCCTGCACGAGATCCTCGACCTCATGGTCGCTCCGGATCCTGCGCCGGAAATAGCCCGTCAGCCAGCGCCGGACCGGTTCTGCCTCCCGATCGAGCGCCGCATGGCGGGACCTGTCGCGCGTGACGTCGTCCATCGCGGGCGCGATTGTCGCACAACCGGCCCGCCCCTGCATCCCC
>JAYRLF010000216.1:0-7356 GCA_041905385.1 Allosphingosinicella sp. | reverse complement strand
CATTCTCTTCCTCCCAGCGCGCTTCTGCCTGCCATCACGACCTCATAAATAGCGGGTCTGGACCCTCGGGTCTGGACCCTGGTGATTACAAGCTTGCGCGGCCCGTTTGTCCTGAAGCGCTGACGGGCCACGCAAGATGCGCCCGGGAAAAGGGGGGCGAAATGACCATCAGGGCGCTCGCGGCCACACTGGCAGCCGGGACTTGCATCGTCGCGCTGACCGCGCCGGCTCAGGCGCAGCCGCGCAGCTTCGACATCGCTGCGGGAACCCTCAGGGCCGCGCTCGACGTCTATGGGCGCCAGGCCGGCCGGCCGATCATCTATCGCAGCGAGGAGATAAGCGGCGTCCGCTCGCCGGGTTTTCGCGGCACGGCGTCGGACGATGCCGCCCTCGACGCCATCCTCGCCGGCACCGGCTTCTCGGCCCGATCCGGGGAATCCGGTTCCGTCGCCATCGTCCGGAGCGGCGCGCCTCCGGGGGAAGGCCAGGCCGGAGGCGCCGCGGCCGATAGCGGGAGCGCCGACGGTCAGTCCATCCTGGTGGTCGGAACGAACATTCGCGGCATCCGCAACCGGACCGCGCCGGTCACGATCCTCGATCGCGCCTATATCGATTCGACCGGCTACAGCACCGCGGTCCGGTTGCTCGAAAGCCTGCCGCAGAATTTCGCTTTGTCCAACCAGAGCGTCGTCAGCACCTTCAACGGCGTGACCAGCGACCGCAGCCAGGGCGAAGGGGTCAATCTGCGCGCGATCGGCGAGGGCACCACGCTCGTCCTGCTCAACGGGCGCCGGATGGCGTTGGCCTTCGACGGCACCGCGGTGGACATTTCCATGCTCCCGCTGTCGGCGGTCGACCGCGTCGAGGTGCTGACCGACGGCGCCTCGGCGCTCTACGGGGCCGATGCCGTCGGTGGCGTCGTCAACTTCGCGCTGCGGCGCGATTTCCGCGGCTTCGAGACCAGGCTCCGGGCCGGCTGGGCCCCGGGCGGCATCAACGAATATCGGCTGAGCCAGACGGCCGGGACGGCGTGGGGCACGGGCTCAGCCTTGCTCTCCGGCGAATTCTATCACCGGGACCTGTTGCCGACCTCGGAGCGGGACTTCGTGCCCGCGAACACCCAGATCGCATCCTTGCTGCCGCGCGACCGCAATATCTCGCTGCTCGCGAGCGGCCACCAGGAATTGGGAATGGCCGTCGAGCTGTTCGGCGACCTGCTCTACGCCAACCGGGACTCGTTCAATCGCGGCGGCCGCTTCACCAGCATCTTTGCCGAGGACGCGGACAACGAGATCGACCAGATCACCGCTTATGGCGGTCTGACCTGGCGGGTCACGCCGGCGTGGCGGCTCGAATTGACCGGCGGCTACGGGCGCTACGACCGCCATTCGCTGCGCGGCGGTCTGGTGGGCGCGCCGCGCTCGACCAGCGACGGGCTGTTCGAAACCCACTCCACCGAGCTGAAAGCCGACGGTTCGCTGTTCGAGCTCCCCGGCGGAGCCGTGCGGGCCGCGATCGGCGGCAGCTACCGATGGGAGTCGTTCGATCTGATCAACAACCAGTCGGGCGTGGTGACGAACCGGATCGACGAGAGCCAGCGGATCGCCAGCCTGTTCGGCGAGATCAACATCCCATTCTTTTCGAGCGCCAACGCCGTCCCCGGCCTTCGGCGGCTCGAGCTGTCGCTGGCCGCGCGCTACGATCATTACTCGAACTTCGGCTCGTCATTCGACCCAAGGATCGGCCTGGCCTGGGAGCCGATCGCCGGATTGCTGCTGCGCGGCAGCTACGGCACCTCCTATGTGGCACCCAAGCTCAGCGACTACGACACGTCCAATGTCTCGGCGGCGGCCTTGTTCAGCATCGACCCGGCCGCCCCGGGCGGCGTCTCCTACCAGCTGCAGGTTGCCGGCGGGGCCGACGTTGCTTCCCTCGGCCCGCAGGAATCGCGCAGTTTCACCGCCGGCGCCGAGCTCACGCCGCCGGCCGTGCCGGGCCTGCGGCTGGCGCTCGGCTATTACGACATCCGCTATGATGGGCAGATTGCCGCACCGCCGATCCCGTCCGTGCTGTTGGCCAACCCCGCGGCCTTCGGCAGCCTGTTCATCCGCAATCCCACCGTCGCGCAGGTGCAGGACTATGTCGCGGTCGGCGAGGCGGGGCAGGGGTTCTTCCCCTTCGACGCCTTCTTCCAGTTCGACCCCAACTTCAATCCGGCGTCGGTGCAGCTGATCATCGACGCGCGCCGGCGCAATCTGGCGGAGGTCCGAACGCGCGGCATCGACTTTTCCGCGAGCTACGACCTGGACGTCGGTTCGTCCGCCCTCCACTTCGGCCTGGACGGCGTCTACATCCTCGAACGCATTCAGCGGGTGACCGCCACCAGCCAGCCGTTCGACACGGTCGACACCCTGTTCAACCCAACCGATTTGCGCCTGCGCGGCAGCGTGGGCTGGCGCCGCGGCGGCCTGTCGCTCAACGCCTTCGTCAACCATATCGATTCCTACACGGACAACCGGGTCGCTCCTTTCATCCCGGTCGATTCCTGGACGACCGTAGACGTCAATCTCGCCTATCGTTTCGAAGCGGTCCGCGGCCCGCTCGCCGGCGTCACGGTCGCGCTCAGCGCGGCCAATCTGTTCAACCAGGACCCGCCGTCGGTCGTGAACCGAAATGCCTTCGAGATCGGCTTCGACCCTTCCAACGCCAACCCGCTGGGGCGGCTGGTCGCGATCGAGATTTCCAAGCGCTGGTGAGCCGGGAGACGCGGATGAGCTTATTGCTCGATATCGGCCGCGGGGCCGCGGCGGCCATGGCCGCGCTTGGTGCGGCGCTCGCGGCGCCGCCGGCGATGGCCGAGCCGATGGCGATTCCCGAGGTGGCGCCCGGACCGTTGCGCGACATCACGACCCGCGACCTGATCGGGGTCCGCGACATCGACACGCTGGCGCTTTCGCCGGACGGTCGCCATTATGCGATGCTGGTTCGGCGGGCGGTTCCGGAAGAGAACCGGCACCAGACCGGCTGGTTCATCGGGCCGGTTGCCGGCGGCGCCCCGGCCTATGTCGGTGATGGCGGCGACGCGCGCCTTCGCGAGGATCCGAACGGGCGAACCGTCGGCGCGATCATCGGATCGCCGGGACGCTGGTCGCCCGATGGCAGGTCGCTCGCTTATTTCGCGCAGATCGACGGCGAGGTTCAGCTGTGGTTCACGGCGCCGGGGGGGAGCGCCCGGCGCGTGACCGCGAGCCCGGCCGACATTCGCGATTTCGCCTGGACCGATGACGGCGCCCGGCTGTTGTTCATCGTCGGCGAAACCAGAGCGGCGGCAAGGGCGCGCGATCAGGCCGACCGCTTCAACGGCGTCCTCCTCGAGGATTTTCAGTTTTTCAGCGAAATCGTCTTCCAAAGCCGCCCCGAGAGGCCGCCGCAGCCCGCATCGGAGCTCTGGTCGGTGCGTGTCGACGGTGCCGATGCGCGCCTTGCGACCGCAATCGAGCGCGCAATGTTCGAACGCGCCCGCTCGCGCAATTTCTCCTGGGGACGCAGCCAACCGCAAGGCGTGACGATACGCGATCTAGGTGGCACGACCGCGCCTCCGATCGCCGCCGCCGACGGATCGCTCGCCTGGCTCGCGCGGGCGAACGCCGCGGAAGATGGTTTCCTGCCCAATCTCCGGGTGACGGCATCGCGCAGGCCCGACGGGTCGCGGCCGAGAAGCTGTGCCGCCGAGCAATGCGTCGGCCAGATGTTCGCCAAATATTGGTGGAGCGCGGACAGCCGCGAGGTGATCTTCTGGCGCAAGGAGGACGTCAATCTCGTCGAGAACGGCTTCTATGCCTGGTCCCCGGACAGCAACCGGGTTCGCCGCATCTATCGCGGCGACGGCGACGAGTTTCGCGAATGCGAGCTTGCCGGCACCCGCCTGATCTGCGCGCGGGAGGAGGTCGGCCGGCCCGCCCATGTCGCCGCGATCGATGTCGCGAGTGGAAGCGTGACCGTTCTGGCCGACGTCAATCCGGAATTCCAGCGCCTGCGCCTCGGGCGGACCGAGCGGTTCGAGTGGGATGCGCCGCGCGACGTCCACGATCTCGGCTACCCCGGCCACCTCTTCGGCTATGTCATCTATCCTCCCGATTTCGACGCCAGCCGCCGCTATCCCGTCTTCATCGCGCCCTACGGCGCCCCGGGCTTCCGTCGCGGCGATGTCGGCAACGAGCATCCTTTGTTCGTCTATGCCGCGAACGGCTTCGTCGTGATCAGCAGCCAGTTTCCGGTCGCCGTCGCTTCCTTCGCGCGCGCCAATTCGGTCGACATGCGCCGGCTCTATTCGCCCGAGCTCGGCTTCCCGCATCTGTCGATGTACGCCGGCTCGACCTTCAACGCGCTCGATGCGGTCGCCACGCGCGGCTTCGTCGATCCGGCCCGGGTCGGAATAGGCGGGCTTAGCCACGGCAGCTTCGTTCCGACCTTCATGGTGCAGACCCAGGACCGCATCGCGGCCATGTCGATCTCCGGTCCGAGCTGGTCGCAATTCGAATATTATGCGTCGACCGCGAACGGCCGACGCCGCGCCCCGAACCAATGGCCGGAGTCACGCGACTTCTGGGATCGGATCGACATCTCGAGCCACGTCGACCAGATCGAGGCGCCGATGCTGGTCAACTATGCCGATCGCGAGTTCTTCGCCGATTGGCGGTTGCCGCGGCGGATGGAGGAAGGCGGCCGCGCGTTCGAGGCCTATATCCACCCCAACGAGACCCATATGAAGTGGCAGCCGGGCCACATCTTCGCGATCTACAACCGCAATCTCGACTGGTTCCGCTTCTGGCTGCAGGACCATGAGGATCCCGATCCCGCCAAGGCCGCCCAATATGCGCGCTGGCGCGGGCTTCGCGCGATCCAGTGCCGGAATCCGCGCTCGCTGCGGGATTATTGCGGCTTGCCCGGCGCCAGGGCAGCCGAAACGGGGAGTACGGCGCGCTAGCGCGCTTGCACTCTTGGCCCGGGCCATTCGGGCCGCGCTCCCCGATCCTCGATCGTCATGTTGGCGCCCTCGGTCGCCCGGAGCGGCAGCGAGACGGGGTCGAATCCCTCGAGGCAGAAGATGTTGACGCCAAAATGATGCGGCGCCGCCCGCTTGCGGTGGAACACATAGATGCCGCAGCGCCGGCAGAAATGGTGTTTCGCCCGGCGCGTGTTCCATTCGTAGAGCGCCAGAAAGTCCTCACCCGCGATCAGCCGCAGCCGTGCTTCCGGCACCTTCGCCATCCGGGCATTGCGGATCGTGCATAGCGAGCAGTCGCAGCTGGTGATCTCTTCGATCTCCCAATCGACTTCGAAGCGGACCGCTCCACAGTGGCAGGCGCCGGTCAGCATGGCTTCTCCCCTCGAATGATGCAGGCGCCCTCGAGCTCGACCCGGCCGCCGGCGACCCGGCAGATCATTTCTCCGCCGCGCGCCGAGGCCTGGTGCGCGCGCAACGTCGGACGGCCGAGTCGCGCCGCCCAGTAAGGCGCGATCATGCAGTGCGCGCCGCCGGTCACCGGATCCTCGTCGATCCCCTTGGCCGGCGCGAAATAGCGGCTGACGCAGTCATAGACGTCGTCGCCGGGCGCGGTGACGATCAGGCCCGGCCGGTCGAGCCGGTCGATCGCCGGTAGGTCCGGCGACAGGCGGCGCACCTGCGCGGCGTCGGCCAGCACCGCCATATAATTGAACGCATTTGCGAGCAGCGCGACGGGCTCGACACCGAGCAGCCCGGCGCAGTCCGCCGGAACCGGTACGGACTCGGCAGGCCGCGCCGGAAAGTCCATCGCATAGCCCGAAGTGGCCCTCCGGACGGCCAGCGGTCCGCTCGCCGAATGGAAGGTCACCGCGGTGCGGCCGGGCTCGAGCCGCTCCATCACGACCGCGGCGCTCGCCAGCGTGGCGTGGCCGCAGAGCGGCACTTCGACGGCGGGCGTGAACCAGCGGATGCGATAGTCCCCGCCGTCCGCGACCAGGAAAGCGGTCTCCGACAGGCCGTTCGCGGCGGCGATCGCCTGCATCGTTGCCGAGACCGGGAAGGCCGGCAACGGCATCACCGCTGCAGGATTGCCACGCCAGCGCGCGCCGGTGAACGAGTCCACGAAGTAGGTCGGCCCGCTCATGCCCGGCCTCAGCCGTTGCGCCGCTCCCGTTTGGCGGCGATCCTGAGCCGCAGCGCGTTGAGCCGGATGAACCCCGCCGCGTCGCGCTGGTCGTAGCCGCCCGAGCCTTCCTCGAAGGTCACCAGCTCCTGGTCGTAGAGCGACAGCGGGCTCTCCCGGCCGATCACGGTCGCATTGCCCTTGTAGAGCTTCATCCGCACCCGGCCGGTGACATGCTCCTGGCTCTTGTCGATCAGCGCCTGCAGCATCTCGCGCTCTAGGCTGAACCAGAAGCCGTTGTAGATCAGCTTGGCGTAGCGCGGCATGATCTCGTCCTTGAGGTGCATCGCGCCACCGTCGAGCGTGATCGACTCGATGCCGCGATGGGCGGCGAGCAGGATTGTGCCGCCGGGCGTCTCGTAGACGCCGCGCGACTTCATGCCGACGAAGCGGTTCTCGACCAGGTCGAGGCGGCCGATGCCATTGTCGTGGCCGAGCTGGTTGAGCTTCGTGAGCAAAGCGGCGGGCGACAGTGCCTGGCCGTCGATCGCAACCGGGTCGCCGCGCTCGAAGTCGATGCTGATCTCCGTCGCCTGGTCGGGCGCATCCTCGGGCGAGATCGTGCGCTGGTGGACATATTCCGGCGCCTCGAGGGCCGGATCCTCGAGCACTTTCCCTTCCGACGAGGAGTGGAGCAGATTGGCGTCGATCGAGAAGGGCGCCTCGCCCCTCTTGTCCTTGGCGATCGGGATCTGGTTCTTCTCGGCGAAGTCGATCAGCGCCTCGCGGCTGGCGAACTCCCATTCCCGCCAGGGCGCGATCACCCGGATGTCGGGCTCGAGCGCATAATAGCCGAGCTCGAAACGGACCTGGTCGTTGCCCTTGCCGGTCGCGCCGTGACAGACCGCGTCGGCGCCGACCTGGCGGGCGATCTCGATCTGGCGCTTGGCGATCAGCGGGCGGGCGATCGAGGTGCCGAGCAGATACTGGCCCTCATAGACCGTGTTCGCCCGGAACATCGGAAAGACGAAGTCGCGGACGAACTCCTCGCGCAGGTCGTCGATGAAGATATTGTCCGGCTTGATGCCGAGCATCTCGGCCTTGCGCCGGGCTGGTTCGACTTCCTCTCCCTGGCCGAGATCGGCAGTGAAGGTCACGACCTCCGCGCCATATTCGGTCTGGAGCCACTTCAGGATGATCGAGGTGTCGAGGCCGCCGGAATAAG
>JAYRLF010000215.1:0-7357 GCA_041905385.1 Allosphingosinicella sp. | reverse complement strand
GATGAAGCCGAAGCCCTTGTGCGGATTGAAGAACTTCACGACGCCCTTGGCCTCGCCGACGACCTGGGGCGGCATGCCGCCGCCACCGCCACGGGGGCCACCGAAGCCGCCACCGCCGCCGCCGCGGAACCCGCCGCCGCCGCCGCCGAATCGGTCGCCGCCGCCGCCGAAGCGATCGCCGCCGCCATAGCCGCCACCGCCGCCGCCATAGCCGCCGCCGCCGTAACCGCCGCCGCCATAGCCGCCGCGCTCACCGCCGGCAGGAGCCTCTTCTCCGATGAAATCGCGCTTGTCTCTGCCGCGCCCACCGCGCTCGCCGCGGCGTCCTCTGTCGAAACCCATATTGATTCAGATACTTTCCAGCGCCCGTTCCCCTGTCAAACCACGGCGCCGGGCAAAGCGCGCAAAGGCCATCGCGCCGGAAACTCGGCACGTTGCGACTCATATAACCGAAAAAATACTTAGTGACGAGGGGTTTTGCCTCTGTTCCTTCAATGCGTGCTCGCATTGCCGCCGCGATGCACGATCAGGTGATGGGCGAAGGCGATGACGGCGCCGATCGCGAGGCCGAACAGACCGGCGCCGATCGCCCCGATCGTCCATTCGATGACGCCGCCGATTCCGGGCACGGCGTGGCCGGCCGCGGCGGCGACATCGTGGATCACGTGAGCGATCGCGCCGAGGCCGAACACTTCCAGGCCGTGGACGATGATGCCCCCGCCGACCCAGATCATCGCGGCGATGCCGATCACCGACAAGGCCGTCATCACCCTGGGCATGGCGTGGACCAGCATCCGGCCGAAGGCCCGCGATCCGGCATCGCGCCGCTCGGCGAGATGGAGCCCGACATCGTCCATCTTCACGATCAGACCGACGACGCCATAGACGCCGACCGTGATCACCACCGCAACCAACGCCAGGATCGCGGCGCGCAGGCCGAGCGGCTCGGTGGCGACCTCGGCCAGAGCGATCGCCATGATCTCCGCCGAGAGGATGAAATCGGTGCGGATCGCGCCGGCGACCATGTGGCGCTCGTGATCCGCGCTGTTCAGCTCCTCCGCCACTTCGGCGAGGCTGTGCTCCTTCTCGGAAACCGATTCCCACACCTTCTCGGCGCCCTCGAAGCAGAGATAGGCGCCGCCGAGCATCAGCAGCGGGATGATCGCCCAGGGGAGCAGCGCGCTCAGCGCCAGCGCGACCGGCAGGATGATCAGCAATTTGTTGCGCAGCGATCCCTTGGCGATTCGCCAGATGATCGGCAGCTCGCGATCCGGGGTGAAGCCGGTGACGTATCTGGGCGTCACGGCGGCATCGTCGACGACGACGCCGGCCGCCTTGGCGCCGGCCCGGCCGGCCGCGGCGCCGATATCGTCGATCGAGGCGGCGGTCAGCCGGGCGATGGCGGCGACGTCGTCGAGCAATGCGGCAAGGCCCCCGGGCATCAGCTGGCTTCCCTGTTGTTGTCGCTTTTCTGTGGCCGGATCAGGGCGCACGATCAAGCCGCCCGTCGGGGGCCGGCCGGCGACAGGCCATTGAGCGTTCAGGCGCTTGGCCCTATCTGAACCCCTGCATGACCGTATATTTTCACGAAGAAGACCTGCCCGAAGGCGTGCTCGCCAGCGGCCCGGTGGCGATCGACACCGAGACGATGGGGCTCCAGCTCGGCCGCGACCGGCTCTGCGTCGTCCAGATCTCGGACGGCGGCGGCGACGAGCATCTCGTCCGCTTCGGGCCGCGCAGCGATTATGCCGCCCCCAATCTGAAGGCGGTGCTGGTCGATCCGGACCGGCTCAAGCTCTATCATTTCGCGCGCTTCGACCTCGCCTCGATCCGCGCCTATCTCGGCGTGATGGCCGGCCCAGCCTATTGCACCAAGATCGCGTCGCGGCTGGTGCGGACCTATACCGACCGGCACGGTCTCAAGGACATCGTCAAGGAGCTGCTCGGCACCGAAATCTCCAAGCAGCAGCAGCAGACCGATTGGGGCGCGCCCGAGCTCAGCGATCCGCAGAAGGATTATGCCGCGTCCGACGTGCGCTATCTCCACGCGCTGAAGGCGAAACTTGACGAGCGGCTCCAGCGCGAGGGCCGCACCGCCATGGCTCAGGCCTGTTTCGACTTCCTGCCGCACCGCGCCCTGCTCGATCTTGCCGGCTGGGCCGAGCAGGACATTTTCGCGCATGTCTGAGCTCGCCGATCGCGAACGGGTGGTGAAACGGCGCTGGGCCCTGCCCGGCGGCACCCACGATCGCGTCATCCACATCCTGAAGCTGGCGCTGCCGGCCCTGATCGGCGTCGTCCTCGCCTTCCTCGCCTTCGCGCCGCTCGAGGAAAAGCAGGAGGTCAGCTTCCTGCTCGACAAGAACAAGGTCGGCCATGCCGAGGAGGCGATGCGGGTCCAGGCCGCCCAATATCGCGGCATGGACGATCGCGGCCGGCCGTTCGTCCTCAACGCGCGCGGCGCGCTCCAGCAGAACTCGGCCGACCAGGTCGTCCAGATCCGCGGCATCACCGCCGAGATCAGCCTCGACAACGGCCCGGCGCGGCTGCTTGCCGAGCGCGGCCGCTACGACATGCGGTCGGACCAGGTTGACGTCATGGGGCCGGTCAGGCTGACCGCGTCCGACGGCTATCAGCTCGACACGCGCGACGTCGCCGTCGATCTCCGGCGCCGCCGCCTCGCCAGCCGCGGCAGCGTCGACGGCCGCATGCCGCTGGGACAGTTCAGCGCCGACCGGCTCGAGGCCAATCTGCCCGACCGCACGGTCGTGCTGAGCGGCCGCGCCCGCGTCCATATCGTCCAGGGAGGGGTCAGATGAGCCGTTCCCGGACCGCCGGTGGCTTGGCCGCAGCCGCTGCCCTCGTCGGCCTGCTCGCGCTCCAGCCGGCGCTCGGCCAGGGCGGCGCCGGCTCGTCGCTCAAGGGCCACGACACCGACGCGCCGGTCGACGTCGCCGCCGACCGGATCGAGGTCCAGGACCGCGCAGACCGGGCGATCTTCTCGGGCAATGTCGAGGTCCGCCAGGGCAATCTCAACCTCAGCGCCTCGCGCCTCACCGTCGCTTATGCCAATGCCGACGGGATCGAGATCACCCGGCTCGAGGCGACCGGCGGCGTCACCCTCCGCAGTCCGTCGGAGACCGCGCGCAGCCAGTTCGCCATCTACGATCTCAACCGGCGGCTGGTGACGATGCTCGGCGGCGTCACCCTCAACCGCGGCGACAGCCGGGTCCAGGGCGGCCGGCTGGTGATCGATCTCGACAGCGGCCGGGCGGTGATGGACGGCGGCGCCGCCGGCACCCGCAGCGCCAATGGACGGGTCACCGGCCGCTTCACCGTGCCGCGCCGGGACAACAACTGAACCCTTTCCCGCCCAGGGAGCGTGCAGAAATTTACCCATGCAAGACTCTTGCCGGGTTGAGGCTTTGCCTGTGCTCGCCTAACTAGGCCAAGGGGATAGCCGAAAAAGCATGAACGAGACTCTGCCCATAGAAAGGCCCGAAGCCGCCGCCGCGATCGGCGAGCTCGATCATGGCCTCTCGGTCGTCTCGATCGCCAAATCCTATGACAAGAAGGCGGTCCTGACCGACGTCTCGCTCGGCGTCGACCGCGGCGAGGTGCTCGGCCTGCTCGGCCCGAACGGCGCCGGCAAGACCACCTGCTTCTATTCGATCATGGGGCTGGTGAAGCCGGACAGCGGCCGCATCCTGCTCGACGGCCAGGACATTACCGGCCTGCCCATGTACCGGCGTGCGATCCTCGGCCTCGGCTATCTGCCGCAGGAGACGTCGATCTTCCGCGGCCTCACCGTCAAGCAGAACATCATGGCGGTGCTCGAGGTCGCCGAGCCGGACAAGGCGGCGCGGGCCGAGCGGCTCGAGCAATTGCTCGCCGAATTCCATATCGAGCGGCTGCGCGACGTGCCGGCCATGGCGCTGTCGGGCGGCGAAAGGCGGCGCTGCGAGATCGCGCGGGCGCTTGCCGCCAACCCGTCGATCATGCTGCTCGACGAGCCCTTCGCCGGCATCGACCCGATCTCGATCCAGGACATTCGCGACCTGATCGTCGAGCTGAAGACGCGCAATATCGGCGTCCTCATCACCGACCATAATGTCCGCGAGACGCTCGAGATCGTCGACCGCGCCTGCATCATCTATGGCGGCCAGGTGCTGTTCGCCGGCAGCCCGGAGGATCTCGTCGCCGACGAGAATGTCCGCCGCCTCTATCTCGGCGAGAGCTTCGAGCTTTAGCGGGGCAGGCAAAGTGGCGCTCGGTCCCCGTCTCGATCTCAGGCAATCGCAAGCGCTGGTGATGACGCCGCAGCTGCAGCAGGCGATCCGCCTGCTCGCGCTGTCCAATCTCGAGGTCGAGAGCTTCATCGCCGAGGAGATCGAGAAGAATCCGCTGCTCGAGGCCGAGCGCGGTCCCGAAGAGGGCGCGCCCGCCGCGGCCGAGCCTTTGCCCGAGCCGGCCGGCGAGGCGGCCGAGGCGGTGGAAGCGGGCGAGTTCGAGTCCGATTTCGCCGACGATTTCGATCTCGCGCCCCAAGCCGATGCCGGCGGCGGCGACTCCGCGCTCGATATCGACCATGACAGTGAGGATTTCCACCAGGACAGCGCCGCCGATTCGATGCGCGGCATGGACGGCGGCCTCGGCATGGACGGGATCGGCACCGGCGGCGGCGGCGGCGAAGACGGCCCCGATTTCGACGCCTTCGAAAGCCACGGCCTGTCGCTGCACGAGCATCTGATGGCGCAGGCCGGCGAGGCGTTCGACGGGCCCGACATGGTGATCGCCGAGCAGATCGTCGAATCGATCGACGAGACCGGCTATTTCCTCGGCAATCTGCTCGACATCGCCCAGCGGCTCGGCGTGCCGCTCGGCCGGGTCGAGGCCGTGCTCGGCGTCGTCCAGGGCTTCGATCCGGCCGGGATCGGCGCGCGCAACCTCTCCGAATGCCTCGCGCTGCAGGCCAAGGAGGCGAATCGCTACGATCCCGCCATGGCGCGGCTGATCTCCAACCTCGATTATCTCGCCAAGGGCAATCTCGCCGCATTGAAGCGGATCTGCGGCGTCGACGACGAGGACATGGCCGACATGATCCGCGAGCTGCGCGCCTACGATCCCAAGCCCGGCTGCCGCTTCACCGCGGCCGCCGAGCCGGTCGACGCGATCGTCCCCGACGTCTTCATCGCCCGCCGCGGCCTCGGCTGGGCGGTCGAGCTCAACAATGCGACCCTGCCGCGGCTGCTGGTCAACCGGACCTATTATGCCGAGCTGTCGAGCGGTCCGCAGGACCGGCAGTCCAAGGCCTGGCTGTCGGAATGCCTGCAGAGCGCCAATTGGCTGATCAAGGCGCTCGACCAGCGCGCCCGCACCATCGTCAAGGTGGCGAGCGAGATCGTGAAGCAGCAGGAAGGCTTCTTCCGCCACGGCGTGTCGCACCTCAAGCCGCTCACCCTGCGCACCGTCGCCGAGGCGATCGGCATGCACGAATCGACCGTCAGCAGGGTCACCTCGAACAAATATCTGTCCTGCGAGCGCGGCCTCTACGAGCTCAAATATTTCTTCACGTCCGGCATCCGTACTTCCGGCGGCGAGGGTGCGGGCGAGGGCGGCGACGCGGTCTCGGCCGAGGCGGTGAAGAGCCGGATCAAGGCGCTGATCGGCGCCGAGGAGGCGGACAAGATCCTGTCCGACGATCAGTTGGTCGAAATGCTCAAGAGCGAGGGCTTCGACATCGCCCGCCGGACCGTCGCCAAATATCGTGAGGCGATGGGGATCGGCTCCTCGGTCCAGCGCCGCCGCCAGAAGGCGATCGGCCGAGCGGCCTGAGCGTCAACCGGCCGGCTCGTCGACAAAGGCCAGGTCGTAATGCACGGTCCGCTCCTCCCAGCGTGACAGCAATTCCCGGGCGCGCGGAGCGATATGCGCCAGCTCGGCGTCGTCGCCGGCAAAGGCGCGGATCGCGTCGAGCGAATCGAAGCGGGTGATGGTCATGAACTCGACCTCATCCCCGACCGTGCGGCGCAGGACGCGCGCGCCGAGATAGCCGGATATGCCATGCGCGCCCGGCAGCAGTTCATGCTGGAGGAAATGCTGGTAAGCATCGGCCCTGGCCGGGTCGATCCACCCGCGCCACACCCGTTCGATCATCCTTTTCCCTCCGCGGCGATTGCAACTGGACGCTTGTCGCGGCAGCATCGGCGCGTGGCAATGCGGAGCGGCGTTCGAACCCAGATGCGACTGGCCAGTCACTTTTCCATTGCGATCGGTATCGCCCTGCTCGCCTCCTGCGCCACGCCCGAGGCGCGGCTGCGCGCCGGCCTGATCAACGCCGGACTTTCGGAACCGCTCGCCGGCTGCATGGCCGGGCGCATGGTCGATCGGCTGTCGCTGATCCAGCTGCGCCGCATCGCCGACCTGCCGGCCGCGCGCGGCTCGGATTCGATTCCGCAATTCCTCCATCGGGTCCGCGCCTTGCGGGACCCGGAGATCCTGGCAATCACCTCGGCGGCAGCGGCGCGCTGCGCGGTCGGAGTCGGCTGAACCGCGCCGGGGGAGGGGAAGATGGCCATATCCTTGTTGCTGGCCGCGGCGCTCGCCGCCGAACCGCTCGCCCAGGAAGCCTGCGCGCAGCGGCTCGGCCCGATCCCCGAATATGGCACCGAGGAGACGTTCCCGAACGAGGTCGACGGCGCCGCGTTGGCCAATCGCGAGGCGCTGGTCGCGCTGCGCGCCGCCCGGGGCGGCGATGCGGTGATCACGGTCCGGGGCGGGAATTTCGCCGGCGCCGACCTCAGCGGCGCCGCGCTTCACAATATCTGCTTCGTCGAGACCAATTTCGCGGGCAGCAACTGGCGCGGCGCTCAGGCCCAGGGCGTCGGCTTCATCCGCGCCGACCTGACCGGCGCCAATCTCACCGGCGCCAATCTGCGGCGGGTGCTGCTGCGCCAGTCGACGCTCGCCAATGTCGACGCGACCGGCGCCGATCTTTCGGGCGGACTGATGGACGGCGGCTGGGACGGCAGTGCCGACAATCTCCGGCTGGTGCGCGCCAGGCTCGAGGATTTCGGCTTCGCCTGCGGCATCACCGTCACCGACGGCTGCCCTCTCGACGGCGCGATCGACGTCAGCGGCGCCGACCTCACCGGCGCCCGGCTTTCCACTTACGACCGCATCACACGCTGGACCGGCGCCCGGATCGACCGCACCGAAATCGGCTTCACCCAGCTCGCCGGCCTGGCCGACGCCGAGGTGGC
This sequence comes from Allosphingosinicella sp., assembly GCA_041905385.1. Lineage (GTDB taxonomy): Bacteria > Pseudomonadota > Alphaproteobacteria > Sphingomonadales > Sphingomonadaceae > Allosphingosinicella. The sequence goes on along the minus strand of JAYRLF010000215.1, from coordinate 95 downwards.
CGGGCCGATCGAGCTCGAGGCCGGCGGCTCGACCGTCGCGCTCACCAATGCGGAGCTGCGCGCGCTGCTGCCGCATATCCGGCAGACCGAACAGG
>JAYRLF010000214.1:0-7380 GCA_041905385.1 Allosphingosinicella sp. | reverse complement strand
GTACAAACGCGGCTGTCACATGTTTGTAATACTACCATATTAGTAGAGATAGTGGATGCGCGAGACGAATCGTCCTGCCGCTTATGCCGAACACACGATCTGGGTGGCGCTCCGCCTTCATAGGATCGGCCCCGAGGAGGCCAGCTTGCCCTTCGCGGCGCGGCTCGCCCGCGAGAATGGCTGGACTCAGATGCACGCAGCGCGCGTCGTCGAGGAATATCGGCGCTTCTGCTTCCTCGCCGTCACCGCGGGCCACCCGGTGACGCCCTCGGATGCGGTCGACCAGGCCTGGCACCTGCACCTCACCTACAGCCGCGACTATTGGGAGAATTTCTGCCCGAAGGTGCTCGGCCGTCCGCTTCACCACGAGCCGACCAGCGGCGGGATCGAGGCGCGGCATCTCTATTTCCGGCAATATGCCGAGACCCTGAAAAGCTATGAGCGAATCTTCGGCGAAAGCCCGCCGGCCGATCTCTGGCCGACCGGCGCGCAGCGCCTTCTCGAGGATCCCAGGGCCCGTCGCATCCATCCGCGCGACGGTTTCCTGGTGACGAAACGGCAAGCCGCTTCGCTATTGCTGCTTGCCATCGGCCTGTTCCTGGCCATCTTTCTTCTCTGGTAGGAGGATATGAACATGTCGCTCGGACCCTTCGATCTGACCGGCGGCCCCTTCCTCATTCTCTACGCGATCCTGTTCGTCGCGACCCTCGTCGCCGGCCTCATCATTCCGCGCCGGCTCCGTCCCGAAGGGCGCCCGCAACGGGTCACCGACATCGACCAGCTCGCTTTTCTCTCTGGCGGCCGCCCGCGCTTCATCGACACCGTCGCCGCCCGACTGCTCTCCGGAGGCGGGCTGCACATGGTCGGCCGCAAGACCTTCGGCATTGGTCTCTCGGCAAGCCCGGCCTCGCCGGCCGAGCGCAGCGTCCTCGCCCTGGACACCCCGATCGGCTGGAAGGACATCGAAGGGGCACTGCGGCGGCACGCCGAACCGGTCGAGCGCAAGCTGATCCTGGCCGGCCTGCTGATGACCGACGCGGAGCGCGGCAGTCTGCGCTTCTGGGCGGTGCTGCCCTATCTGATGCTGCTCACCTTCGGCGCGACCAAATGGGTGATCGGCGACATGCGCGACCGGCCGGTCGGCATTCTCACCATCCTGCTGATCGCGACCACGGTCCTCGCCGTGCTGCGCTGGGTCAGTGTCGACCGCCGCACCAAGGCCGGCGTGGCTGCGGTGTTCGACGCGAGGCGCAGCTCCGGCCGCCTGCGCCAGGCGCCGACCGACGCAGAGGTGGGTGTTGCCGTCGCCTTGTTCGGCACCGTCGTCCTCGCCGGGTCCGCCTGGTCCGGCTTCCACCAGCTCCGCAACGCCAGCTCGAGCGGCGACGGCGGCGGTGGCGGCAGCGATGGCGGGTCGGACGGCGGCGGCTGCGGCGGGGGTGGCTGCGGCGGCTGCGGCGGCTAGGCGAAGGCCGGGCGGCTCTTGAGCGCCGTATAGGCTTCGATCACGGCCTGGAGCGCTTTCTCATGACTGCGGTCGCCGCCATTCTTGTCTGGATGGTAGCGCCGGACCAGGTCGAGATAGCGCTGGCGCAGCGCGCGCCGGTCGGTGTCGACGCCGAGGCCCATCACCGACAACGCCTTGCGGTCCTCCGGGCTGAGCGGCTTGCCGTCCTTGCGCGCCTCGGGCGTGCGCACCCGATAGCGGGCGCCGATCGCGTCGAGCGGATCGACGAAATCGGCCCAGCGCGGCCCGGGCGATCCATTGGTCGAGAAGGCGCGCGTCTCGCGGTCCCAGCCGCCATAAGGGGTCTGGGCATAAGCGATCTCGTCGGCGCTCATCCCGTTGAAATAATTATAGTCGGAATTGAACTCGCGGACATGGTCGAGGCACAGCCATTGCCATTCGCCGGGCCCGTCGAAATCGGCGCGGCGGCTCCCGGGCGCGCGGAATTCGCCGGCTGCCTCGCAACCGGGATGGGCGCAGTCCTGCCGCGCGCCTTCAACCCTGCCATGGAAACGCGTCCGTCTTTCGCTTGTGCTCGCCAACAAAACTCCCCTTTCGAACAAGCCCCCTTATATAGGCGCGATGACCCAGACTTTCACCGGCCCGGTCGCGGCCGAGATCGAGAAACGCCTGCGCGAAGCGCTCGCTCCGTCGCAGCTGGCGGTGATCAACGACAGCGACAAGCACCGCGGCCATGCCGGCCATGACGGCAGCGGCGAGAGCCATTTCACGGTCGAGATCGAGGCACCCGCCTTTGCCGGCCTGTCCCGCCTCGACCGGCAGCGCGCGGTCAACCGGGCGCTCGGCGACCTGTTGCGCGAACGCGTCCACGCGCTGGCGATCCGGGCGCGGGCGCCGGGGGAATAAACGTTTCGGGCGACGGCCGATTCCCTTATGGGACCGCCATGGACGAGCGCTTCATTCAGACCCTCCACCCGACCACCCACGATCTCGGCGGCTTCAAGGTCCACCGCACCTTGCCGCATCGCGCGCGGACGACGATCGGCCCCTTCATCTTCTTCGACCAGATGGGCCCGGCCCAACTGCCGCCCGGCAACGGCATCGACGTCAGGCCGCACCCGCACATCAACCTCGCCACCGTCACCTATCTGTTCGCCGGCGCGATCGACCATCGCGATTCGCTCGGCACCTTCGCCCGGATCGAGCCCGGTGCGGTCAATCTGATGACCGCCGGCCGCGGCATCACCCATAGCGAGCGCTCGCCGGCGGAGCTCCGCCCCGGCGGACCGGTGCTGAGCGGCATCCAGACCTGGCTCGCTCTGCCGAGCGACAAGGAGGAGCTCGACCCGGCGTTCGAGCACGTGCCCAAGGCCGAGCTGCCGGTGATCGAGGGCGATTGCGTCCAGGCCCGGGTGGTAATGGGCAGCCTGTGGGGCAAGACCTCGCCGGTCACCTGCCACAGCCCGACCATCTATGCCGACATCCATCTCGGCGGCGGCGGCGCGATGCCGATCGATCCCGAAGCGGAAGAGCGCGCCCTCTATGTCGCCGAGGGCGAGGCGACGCTCGACGGCCAGAGGCTCGAGCCGACGACGCTCTACGTGCTCCGCCCCGGCATCAGCGCCACCTTGCGGTCCGAGACCGGCGCCCATGTCATGCTCTGCGGCGGCGCCCCGCTCGACGGGCCGCGTCACGTCTTCTGGAATTTCGTCTCGTCGCGGCGCGACCGGATCAACCAGGCCAAGGACGACTGGCGCGCCGGCCGCTTCGCGCTGCCGCCCGACGACCATGACGAGTTCATTCCGCTGCCCGAGGTGCCGCTGACGGTCAGCTATCCGTGACCGCCCTCGCCACCACCCGGATTGCGCTGCCGACCGGCGTCACCCTCCAGGTCCAGCTGGGCGGACCGGAATCGGGCGAGCCGATCCTGTTCCTACACGGCTTTCCCGAATCGCACCGCACCTGGCGGGCGGTCCTGCCCGATCTCGCCCGCGATTTCCGGGTGATCGCGCCCGACCAGCGCGGCTTCGCCGGCTCGGACAAGCCGGCCGGTGTCGACGCCTACAAGGCGGACCGGATCGTCGAGGACATCGTCGCGCTCGCCGATGCGCTCGGCCATCACCGCTTCACCCTGGTCGGCCATGACTGGGGCGGCGCGGTCGCCTGGCTGGCCGCGCTGCGCCATCCGGACAGGATCGCGCGGCTGATCGTCGCCAATGCGCCGCATCCGCTGGTCTTCCAGCGCAGCCTGATCGAGGACGCCGACCAGCGCGCCGCCTCGCAATATATCAGCGCCTTTCGCAGCCCGCTGATCGAGCAGGGCATCGAGGCGATGGGCTTCGAGACTTTCTACGAAAAGACATTCGGCAGCCATGCCGATCTCGACCGGATCCCGGACGAAGAGCGCCGGGCCTATCTGGACCAATGGTCGGCGCCGGGTGCGCTGACGCCGATGCTCAATTGGTACCGGGCCAGCGAGATCGTCGTGCCCAAGCCGGGCGAGCCCGCCGACCTCCCGGTCTGGACCACCCTGCCCTTCCCGCAGATCGCCATGCCGACTTTGGTCATCTGGGGCTTGAAGGACCGTGCCCTCTTGCCGGTCCAGCTCGGCGACCTGCATCGCCATGTCGAGCATCTCACCGTCGCCGCAACCCCGGATGCCGGCCATTTCATTCCCTGGGAATATCCCGATTTCGTGATCTCGGCGATCCGCGACTTCATCGCGGAAACGCCGGCGCACTGACGAAGCCGACTGGACCCTGAAGCGGCTGCGGGGCTATGGCGCGCGCCATGCCCGCTCCCGCCGCTCGTTCGCGTTCCCGTTCCGCCGCCCGTCTCGCCGCCGTCCAGGCGCTCTATCAGCATGAGATGGAGGGCACGCCGATCGCTGGCCTGCTGCACGAATTCCACCACCACCGGCTCGGCGCGACGATCGACGAGGTCGAATATGCCGAGGCCGAGGTCGACTTCTTCGACGACATCGTGAAGGGGGTCGCCGCCCGCCGCGACGAAATCGACCTGCTGATCGCCTCCAAGCTCGCGGAAGGCTGGTCGCTGATCCGCCTCGACAAGCCGATGAAGGCGATCCTGCGCGCCGGCACCTACGAGCTGCTCGCCCGCGCCGACGTGCCGACGGCGAGCGCGATCTCCGAATATGTCGATGTCGCCAAGGCGTTTTACGACGCCCGGGAATCGGGGTTCGTGAACGGGTTGCTCGACGCGCTTGCGAAAGAGGTGAGGTCCTGAGCTCCCCCTCCCCATCGCTTCGCGATAGGGAGGAATTGAGATGTCCGGCGAATCCGACTTCATCGCGCTGATGCGCCAATTGGCGCAAAACCCCGCAGCCCGCGCGCTGGCCGACGATGCCGCCGTCCTCACGATCGGCGTCGAGACGCTGGTCCTCACCCACGACATGATCGTCGAGGGCGTTCACTATCTCCCGGCCGATCCGCCCGAGGACGTCGCCTGGAAGCTGATTGCGGTGAATCTCTCGGACCTGGCCGGCAAGGGCGCGCAGCCGCTCGGCGCGCTACTCGGCTATGCCCTCGGCGAGAGCGATTGGGATCGGGCCTTCGCCAAGGGGCTCGGCACCGCGCTTGGTTCGTTCGGGTTGGCTCTGCTCGGCGGCGACACGGCCGCGATGCCGCCCGGCGCGCCGCGCGCGCTCGGCCTGACCGCGATCGGGCGGGCGGGCGGTCCGGTGCCGTCGCGCGCCGGCGCCCGCCCCGGCGACCAGCTCTGGGTCAGCGGCACGATCGGCGATGCCGGCGCCGGACTGGCGCAGCTGCTGCAGGGCGCGCACGCGCCCGCCTTCCTGATCGAGCGCTACCGCAACCCGCGGCCACGGCTCGAAGCCGGCGCGCGGCTTGCGCCGATCGTCAGCGCGATGATGGACATCTCGGATGGCCTGCTGATCGACGCGGCCCGGCTCGGGCAGGCGAGCGGCTGCGCGGTCGAGATCGCGCTCCAAGATCTGCCGCTGTCGGACGCGCTGCTCGCGCTCGTCGGCGACGGGACCGGTGCCCGCTTGGCCGCCGCCGCAGCCGGCGACGATTATGAGCTGCTGTTTGCCGCCCCGCCCGAGCAGGCCGCGTCGATCCTCGCGCTCGCCGACGAGATCGCGCTGCCGCTCTCCCCGATCGGCCGGCTCGGCCAGGGCGGGGGCCTCAGCCTGGTGGACGCGGATGGGCCGGTCGCCCTCCCGGCCCGTCTCGGCTTCGAGCATGCGCGCTGACGCTTCGCGGGACGGGCCGCCGGCCCTTGCCGGTTGAATCGTCTGATTTTCCCCCTTAAGGAACGCCGCATCTTATCGGGCGCGCCCCCGCGCGGGCGCCCGCCCACGCCTGCTTGAAATTCCAGGGGAAGGAAGCTTCATGACCGTCGTGCTCATCGCCATCGCCTGCGGCCTCGTCGCAGTGCTCTATGGCATATTGACCAGTCTTCAGGTGCTGCGGGCGCCCGCCGGAAACGAGCGGATGGTGACCGTCGCCGGCGCCATCCAGGAGGGGGCCAAGGCCTATCTTGGCCGCCAGTACACCACGATCGGCATCGTCGGCGTGGTCGTCGCCGTGCTCGTCTGGGTCTTCCTCGACGATATGGGCACGCCGCTCTCCTCGATCGGCTTCGTGATCGGCGCGATCCTGTCCGGCGCCGCCGGCTACATCGGCATGAACATCTCGGTCCGCGCCAATGTCCGCACCGCGGAAGCCGCGCGCACCAGCCTGCAGAGCGGCCTCACCGTCGCCTTCCGGGCCGGCGCGATCACCGGCATGCTGGTGGCGGGCCTGGCGCTGCTCGCCATCGCGACCTTCTTCTACGTGCTCGTCGGCGTTCAGGGCCGCGCCCCGAACGACCGCGAGGTCATCGACGCGCTCGTCGCGCTCGCCTTCGGCGCCTCGCTCATCTCGATCTTCGCGCGTCTCGGCGGCGGCATCTTCACCAAGGCCGCCGACGTCGGCGCCGACCTGGTCGGCAAGGTCGAGGCCGGCATTCCCGAGGACGATCCCCGCAACCCGGCCGTGATCGCCGACAATGTCGGCGACAATGTCGGCGACTGCGCCGGCATGGCCGCCGACCTGTTCGAGACCTATGTCGTCACGGTCGGCGCCACCATGGTGCTGATCGCCCTGCTCGTCTCGGCCGGCGCCGAGCAGCTCACCGCCCTGATGAGCCTGCCGCTGATCATCGGCGGCGTCTGCATCCTGACCTCGATCATCGGCACCTATTTCGTCCGGCTCGGCAAGAGCCAGTCGATCATGGGCGCGCTCTACAAGGGCTTCTGGCTGACCGCGATTCTCTCGGTCCCGGCGATCTATTACGTCACCTGGCGCACGCTCGGCGACATGAACGCGGTGATCGGCGGCGGCAGCGTCGATCCGCTTGCCGCCGATCCGTTCGCGCCAGCGGCGCCGGCGACCGCCGGCTTCACCGGCATGGACCTGTTCTATTCGATGCTCGTGGGTCTCGCCGTCACCGGCCTGATCGTCTGGATCACCGAATATTACACCGGCACCAACTATCGCCCGGTGAAGTCGATCGCCCGTTCCTCGCAGACCGGCCACGGCACCAACGTCATCCAGGGCCTGGCGATCAGCCTGGAATCGACCGCGCTGCCGACCCTGGTGATCTGCGTCGGCATCATCGTCTCGTACCAGCTCGCCGGCCTGCTCGGCATCGGCTTCGCCGCCACCGCGATGCTGGCGCTGGCCGGGATGGTGGTCGCGCTCGACGCTTATGGTCCGGTCACCGACAATGCCGGCGGCATCGCCGAAATGTCGGGCCTGGAGGAGGATGTCCGCACCCGCACCGACGCGCTCGACGCGGTCGGCAACACCACCAAGGCGGTCACCAAGGGCTATGCGATCGGCTCGGCCGGCCTCGCCGCCCTGGTGCTGTTCAGCGCCTACACGACC
>JAYRLF010000213.1:0-7396 GCA_041905385.1 Allosphingosinicella sp. | reverse complement strand
CTCGACGCCGACGACCTGCTTCAGAACGGCGCCGCCGTCCGGGTCCGTGGCAATGTCGCCGGCGGAATCCTGCTGGCTGTGCCGCCGCCCAACGCCGATCCGAACGATGCGGACGAGGATGACGACGGCATTCCCGATGCCAGCGAGGGCAGCGCCAACATCATCTCGGCCGGCGCCGCACCCGCGCTCGAGATCGGATCCGCGACGCAGGCGGTGACGATCGGCGCGGTCGCCGGCAATGCCAATGGCCACGGCCTGGTCATCAACGGCGGCGTCGGCGGCTTCGGTCTCTACACCGGCGTCTCTGCCCAGGGCATCCGCATCGGCGGCTTCGGACAGAACGTGACCGTCGCCGGCGGCATGACGGTGGCCGGCACGGTCCGCGCGGAATCGAACGGCGCCAGCGCCACCGCCCTGCGCATCGGCAATGGCGCGACGGTCAACGAGATCCGCAACAGCGGCACCATCTCGTCGATCGGCGGCAATGGCGCCACCGCCCTGAGCCGGGCGATCCTGATCGACGAGCAGGCCGTCGTGACCTCGATCCGCAACAGCGGCACGATCAGCGCACGCACGGCCGGCGACGGCAGCGCGGCGGCGATCCTCGACAATAGCGGCCGCGTCGCGCTGGTCGAGAATAGCGGCAAGATCCTCGCGATCGGCGCGCCGGCCGGCAATGACCGCGGCACCGCGATCGATCTCAGCGACAACAATGCTGGCTCCATCGTGCGCCAGACGGTGGTCGGACAGGGCGTGGCCGCTCCGGAAATCGGCGGCAACATCCTGTTCGGTGCTGGCGACGACCTGCTCGAGGTCGCGGACGGCACCGTTGTCGGCACCACCCGCTTCGCGGCGGGCGCGAACCGGTTGGTAATGAGCGGCGACGCCGCTTATTCGGGCACAGTCCAGTTCGGTGCCGGCAACGACCGCCTCTCCATGGCTGGCACCTCCTCCTTGACCGGCACGGCCGATTTCGGCGGCGGGACGGACCTGCTCGAGCTCGGCGGCACCGCGCGCTTCCGCGGCACGCTGGCCAATTCGGCTGGCCTCGCCGTGCAGATGAACGGCGGCACCTTCGCCGCCGGCAATGCGGGCACGGTCGGGATCGCCTCGCTGACGACGACCGGCGCGAGCACGATCGGCGTCAATATCGACGCCGCCGCGGGCACCAACACGCTCTACCAGGTCGCCGGTGCGGCGACGCTCGGCGCCGGAACCAAGGTCCAGGTCCAGCTCGCCAATGTCAGCGAGTCGGAAGGCACCTATACCTTCCTCCGCGCCGGAACCCTCACCGGCGGCGGCAATCTCGCCTTTGACGCGACCAACCTGCCCTTCCTGTTCAAGGGCAGCGTCGCGGCGAACCAGGCCGCCAACGAAGCGACGCTGACGATCACCCGCCGCACCGCGGCCGAGCTCGGCCTCAACGGCTCGGAAGCCCGCGCCTATGACGCGATCTTCGCGGTGCTCGACGAGGACGAGGATATTGCCGACGTCTATCTCGGCCTGACCAATGCCGAAGGCGTCCAGACGACCTTGCGTCAGATGCTGCCCGACCATGCCGGCGGCGCGTTCGACACGGTCACCCAGGGATCGCGCGCCACCGCCCGCTTCCTCAACGATCCGCGCGCGCCCTTCGCCGATCACGGCCGCTTCGGCTACTGGCTGCAGCAGGTCGCCTATGGCGCGTCCAAGGATCTTGGCGACACCGCCGCCTACGATATCGGCGGCTGGGGCGCCGCCGGCGGTATGGAATTGATCACCGGCAGTGGCGGAAATTTCGGCCTCTCCCTCTCTTACCTCAAGGGTGAGGACAATGACGGCGAGACCGACAATGAGGTGCGCAGCGAGCAGTTCGAGCTCGGCGCCTATTGGCGCGGCGCCTGGGGCGGCCTGCGTGCCTGGGGCCGGGTCTCGGCCGCCTGGATCGGCTTCGAGAGCCGCCGCAGCTTCGCCGGCATGGACGGCGGCACCGCGGTGACCCGCACCGCCCGCGGCGACTGGAACGGCCAGCTTTACTCGGCCGCGGCCGGGCTCGCTTATGAGGTCAATGCCGGCCGGTTCAACCTGCGGCCGGCCGTCTCGGTCGATTACTATCGGCTCAGCGAGGACGGCTATAGCGAGACAGGAGGCGGCGACGCCTTCGACCTGATCGTCGGCAGCCGGACCAGCGACGAGTTGGCCGGAACCGCGAGCCTCACCGCGGGCTACGAGCTCGGCAACCGCGCCGGCGGCGGCAGCTGGATGCGGGTCGAGCTCGAGGGTGGCCGGCGCCAGATCCTCGGTGGCGAGCTGGGATCGACGACGGCGCAGTTCGGTGAGGGCGATCCCTTCACGCTGCTGCCCGAAGAGCGCGAGGACGGCTGGCTCGGCCGGCTGCGCCTGGTCGGCGGCAGCCCCGGCTTCACCCTCGGCGGCGAGGCGAGCGCCGAGGAGCAGTTCGGCAAGGCGGGCGTCGCCTTCCGCGTGTCGCTGCAGATCGGGCTGTAGCGGATGGATTGAACACGAGCCTGGACCTTCGGTCGCCGTCCCGCACGATCACGGCCCCGATCGACCAGGCTCCAGGGCAGGCTGGCTTCTCCCCCCCATCCTTGGAGCCAGCCTGCCCGACCCCATTCTTCCCCTGCACCTGCAGGGGAGGGGGAACGTGGAAGCCACGGTGGTGGGGTGTTTGTTGAAGGTCGCCCCACCGCCCTCCCGGCCTTGGCCACGGAGGGTCCCCCTCCCCCGCAGATGCAGGGGAGGAATTGCGGGTCAGATGGCCCGCCCGATCACTTCCTTCATGATCTCGTTGGTGCCGCCGAAGATCCGGGTGACGCGGGCGTCGCGCCACAGGCGGGCGATCAGATATTCGTTCATATAGCCGGCGCCGCCGTGGAGCTGAAGCGCGGCGTCGCAGACCTCCCATTGCAGCTCGGTATGCCAGAGCTTGGCCGCGCTCGCCTCGGCGGGCGTGAGCTCGCCCTTGACGTGGCGGGCGAGCGCCCAGTCGAGATGGGCCCAGCCGACCTGAAGCTTCGCGTTGAGATCGGCGAGGGTGAAGCGGGTATTCTGGAACTCGAACACGGTGCGGCCGAACGCCTTGCGCTCCTTGGTGAACTTCACCGCCTCGTCATAGGCGCGCTGGGCGACCGCCTGGGCCCCGACGGCGATCTGCAGCCTCTCCTGCGGCAGCTGGTTCATCAGATAGGCGAAGCCCATGCCCTCGGCGCCGATCAAATTCGATCGCGGCACCCGGACGTCTTGGAAGAACAGCTCGGACGTGTCCTGGCCGTGCAGGCCGATCTTGTCGAGGTTGCGGCCGCGGGCAAAGCCCGGCCGGTCGGCTTCGACAAGGATCAGTGAGGTGCCCTTTGCGCCCCCGCCGGGATCGGTCTTGACCGCGACGATGATCAGCTCGGCATGCTGACCGTTGGTGATGTAGGTCTTCGAGCCGTTGACCACATAATCGTCGCCGTCGGCGATCGCGGTGGTCTTGATCCCCTGCAGGTCGGAACCGGCGCCCGGCTCGGTCATCGCGATCGCGGTCGGCGTCTCGCCCGAGATCATGCGGGGCAGCCAGTGCCGCTTCTGCGCCTCGCTGCCATAGGTCTCGATATAGGGCGCGACGATATCGCTGTGCAGGCCGATGCCCGCGGTCGAGCCGAGATAGCCGAGCTCCTCGTCGATCACCGCATTGTAGCCGAAGTCGAGACCGAGGCCGCCGAAATCGGGCGACACGTCCGGACAGAGCAGGCCCGCCTCCCCCGCCTTGCGCCAGAAGTCCCGATCGATCTCGCCCTGCTCTTCCCAACGCTCGAGATGCGGCGTCAGCTCGCGGGCGAAGAAGCGGCGGACCTGGTCGCGGAACAGGTCGTGGTCCTCGTTGTAGAAAGTCCTTCGAGAGAGATCGAGCATCTACAATTCCTTGAAGCGTGGGGCGGGTGCGGGTTGGATGATGCCGTCGCGCGTCACGAAGGTGGCACGGGCCTCGTTGTGCGGATGCGAGGGCGCCTCGGCCAAGCTGAGCACGGGCGCGAAGCAGGCATCGCTGCCTTCGAGCAGCGCGCACCAATGGGCGCGCGGCTGGGTAAGGAACAAGGCGGTCAGCTCGCCGCGCAGGCTGGGGTCGAACTGGTCCGATGTCAGGCCGAGCTTGTCCTTGAGCGTCGCGAAGAAATGCGGCTCGAGCGCGCCAATCGCGACATATTTGCCGTCGGCGCATTGATAACTGTCGTAGAAGGCGGCGCCGGAATCGAGCAGATTTACGCCGCGCTGGTCGCGCCACATGCCCGCGGCGAGCAGCGACCAGGTCTGGGCGGCGATCAGGGCCGCGCCATCGACCATCGCGCAATCGACCAGGCAACCCTTGCCGCTGCTCCGCGCCGAAAGGATCCCGGCGAGCATGGCGAAGGCGAGCAGCATGCCACCGCCGCCGAAATCGCCGACGGCATTGGCCGGGGGCGTCGGCTTGGCGTCGGCACGGCCGTACGTGTGCAGATTGCCGGCCAAAGCTATGTAGTTGATGTCATGCCCGGCGGCGGCGGCGAATGGGCCGTCCTGACCCCAGCCGGTCATCCGGCCGTAGACCAGGCGCGAATTGTCCCCTCGCAGAACGTCGGGGCCAAGCCCGAGCCGTTCCATGACGCCGGGCCGATAGCCTTCGATCAGCGCGTCGGCGCTGCGCACCAGGTCGCGGACCTTGGCGACATCCTCCGCCTGCTTCAGATCCAGCGTCAGGATCTCGGAGCGGGCGCGGCGAAGCACGTCCTTGTCCGGCGGGATCGGCGGCCGCCAGCCGGCGCGCTCGATCCGGATCACCTCGGCGCCATGATCGGCCAGCATCATGGCTGCGAACGGCGCAGGCGCGAGCCCGGCCAGCTCGACGATGCGGATGCCGTGAAGCGGGCCTGCGCTCAATGGTCGCCCGTCAGGTCGTCAAGCACGCCCTTGACCTTGCTCCAGAATCCCGGCCGCTTGGCGTCGGGATCGCGGCCGTCGCGGTCGTAGCGACGGGTGACCCGACTGCCGTCTACGGTGACATCCGGCTCGAGCGTGACCGGGAAGACCTGGTCGGGCGTCGCGGCGAGGCCGGGCCAAAAGGCGACGGGCCCGTTCAGCTCGTCGGCCAGCGGCAGGGCGCGACCGCCGTGGAGGATCACCGGCGGGATGAAATCGGCGGCGCCCCAGTCGCCCGGCGTCGACCAGCCGAGGTGGACGTGGCCGTTCGCCAGCCGGAAGCGGGTGCGCGCGATCAACATGTCGTCGGGATCATGCGGAATGTCGTCCAGCTCGATCGGATCGGCCATCTCGACGCCGTCACGCTCCTCGACCCGCCAGACGGCGTGACGATCGAGATCGTCGATGGTGAGATCGGCGAGCCTCTTCGTCATCGGTCTCCCCCCCAGGCGCGCAGTTTATGCCGCGCCGCGTGGCAAGTCAGCAGGCTTGTTCGGTCCTTCGGCTTCGACCCTGCCGCCGCGCCAGTGGGGCGGCGGGGACTCGCCAAGGGCAACCGCGACCGCGGCGCGGGCCAGCATCCGCGTCGAATCGAGCACCGGCAGCGACGAATCCTCGGCGGCGATCAGCAGCGGAATCTCGGTGCAGACCAGCGCCACGGCATCGCAGCCGCGGGCGGCGAGCCGCTCGATGATCGCGACATAGGCGGCGCGGCTCTCGTCGGCGAAGATGCCGAGGCAGAGCTCGTCGAAGATGATGCGGTGGATCGTCGCCCGGTCCTGCTCGTCCGGAATTTCCCAGCCGAGGCCGCGCCGCCCGAAGGCACCGGGATAGACGGGGCCCGTCATCGTCCAGTCGGTGCCGAGGATGCCGACCTTGCGGCGGCCATCGTTCTTCGCCTGCTCGGCCAAGACCTCGCCGATGTGAAGGCAGGGGATCGGGAACGGCTCGCCGGGGGCCTCGAGCGCGATATGGGCCGTGTTGTCGGGCAGGACGAAGAAATCCGCGCCGGCGGCGGCGAGCTTGCCGGCGTCCGCGACGAAGGCCGCCCGCAAGGTCGCCAGGTCGTTCGCCTCCCAGGCCGGCAGCAAGTCGCTCATCGCAACGCCAGTCAGGGTGATCTCCGGATGATTGTGCGCGCCCATCCGGGCGGCGCCCTCCATCCACGCCGTGCGATAGCAGAGCGTGGCGCCCTCCGCGCTATGCGCCAGGATGCCGATATGGAGCGTCACGACCCTTTATCTCGGTGCCATCCGGATCGCGCCGTCGAGGCGGACATATTCCCCGTTGAGATAGGGATTCTCGGCCATGAAGATGGCGAGGCGGGCATATTCGTCGGGCTGGCCGAGCCGCTTCGGGAACGGCACCTGGGCGGCGAGCGCGTCCTTCACGTTCTGCGGCATCATCGCCACCATCGGCGTCTCGAACACGCCCGGCAGGATGGTGTTGACCCTTATCCCCTCGCCCATCAGGTCGCGGGCGATCGGCAGCGCCATGCCGAGCACGCCGGCCTTGGACGCCGAATAGGCGGCCTGGCCGATCTGGCCGTCCTGGGCGGCGACGCTGGCGGTGTTGACGATCACGCCCTTCTCGCCGGTATCGAGCGGATCGAGCGCGGCCATGCCGGCGGCCGACGCGGCGAGGACGCGGAAGGTGCCGATCAGGTTGATCTGGATGGCCAGCTCGAACTGGTGGACCGGATAGCGCTTGATCTCGCCGGTCGCCTTGTCGCGGCCGACCGTCTTCACCGCGTTGGCGACGCCGGCGCAATTGACGCAGATCCGCTCCTGGCCATGCGCCTCTCGCGCCTTGGCGAAGGCGGCATCCACGGCCTCGTCCGAGGTGACGTCGCAATGGGCGAAGACGCCGCCGATCTCGGCAGCGACCTTCTCGCCGCGGTCGGAGTCGCGGTCGAACACCGCCACCTTAACGCCCCGCGCGGCGAGCGCGCGCGCGGTCGCCTCGCCAAGGCCGGAAGCGGCGCCGGTCACCACCGCGGAAATGCTGCTGTCGAGCTTCATGTCGATCCCCTTATCGCTGTTGGTCGGCTCCTAGTAGCAAGCGGCCGGGTTCGACAAGGCGGCGCGGAACCCGGCGGTTCAGCCGTCGTTGGCCAATCACCGAAAATCTCAGCAGTGGAGTTGCTTATGTCGCACATCCCCAACAGCGCCATTCCTCACGCCCAGGCCGACACGACCGCGAACGGCAGCGGCAGCAGCGTCTTCTCCCAGGTCACCGACACGATCCGCGATCATCCGAAGACCGCGATCGCCGCCGGCGCCGCCGTGGCGGCCGGGGTCGCGGCTGCGACAATGTATGGACGTTCGCGCAGTGGCGGCCGGAGCAGCGGCCGTTCCAGCGCCAAGTCCTGACGCGAGCGGACGGCGGCCTCAGGCCAGATTCTCGACGAGCGTCACATTGGCGATGCCGCCGCCTTCGCACATCGTCTGCAGTCCCCAGC
>JAYRLF010000212.1:0-7410 GCA_041905385.1 Allosphingosinicella sp. | reverse complement strand
TCGAGTCGGTCGCCGAAAAGGAATAGGCGTCCGACTCGACGGGGCTCGCTTGCGGCCGCGCTTTTCCATCCCTAGGCGGAACCCTGACCTCAGTTCAGGAATCTCCACCCTCATGGCAAAACTGCACCTCGTCTTCGGCGGTCGGGTCAAGGACCCGCGCACTCTCGATTTCGATCTCTCGACGATCCAGGTCGTCGGCATCTTCCCCGATTATGCCAGCGCCAAGGACGCCTGGCGGGCCAACGCCCAGCGCACCGTCGACGATGCCGAGATGAAGTTCGTCGTCGTCCACCTCCACCGCCTGCTCGAGCCGCCTATGGACGAAGGCAAGGCCTGAGCCTTTCCGCCGCGCGCTGGCATGGCGTTGGCGTGAACCCTAAGCCTTGCGGTATTTGATCAGCAGCAGCGGGTAGGCCAGCGCCACGCCGGCGAGGAAGCCGCCGATATGGGCACCGACGCCGACCGAAATGCCGGCGCTCGCGAAGGTGAGGCCGAGGATCAGCTGCAGCACCACCCAGGCGGCCATCAGCCACAGGGCGTTGAGCCAGAGCGCGAGTCGGTTGCTGGCCACCTTCACCTTGTTGCGGCCGAACAGCATCGCATAGGCGCCGATCACCGCCGAGATCGCCCCGCTGGCGCCGATACCGGGGATCAGATCGTTCGGCATCATCGCATAATGAGCGGCGGCGGCGGCATAGGCGCCGATCCCGTAGAGGATCGCCAGCGCCCACGGCCCGAGCACATTCTCGGTCGGCCGCCCGCAAAATGCGAGGATGATCAGGTTGAACGCCAGATGCATGAAATTGGCGTGGACCAGGGTCGAAGTCAGCGGCGTCAGCCAGACCGGCGCCAGTTCGGGCAGGCTGCCGGCGATCCTTGCCGGGATGAAGCCGGCATAGTTTATGGCCCAGCCATTGAGCCCGGCCGCGTTGAGCAGCAGCCAAGTCGCCGCCGTGACGATCGTCAGGCCGAGCGTGACCTTGGCCCGCCGCCAGTCCTGCGGAGGCCGCACCTCAGATGAATTCGATCTTGGCGATCTCGAAATATTTGTCGCCCGACGGGGCCGAGAATTCGACCTCGTCGCCGACGCTGCGGCCAATCAGCGCCCGGCCGAGCGGCGAGGCATAGCTGATCCGGCCGACCTTGGCGTCCGCCTCGGTTTCGCCGACGATCTGATATTTGATCTTCTTGTCGTTCTCGTCGAGCAGGTGGACGGTCGCGCCGAACACCACCTTGTCGCCCGACAGGGTCGACGGATCGATCACCATCGCGCGGCTCAAACGGTCCTCGATGTCGGCGATCTGCGCCTCGATCTGGCCCTGCCGCTCCTTGGCGGCATGATATTCCGCATTTTCCGAAAGATCGCCGTGGGCGCGGGCTTCCTCGATCGCGTCGATGATCGAGGGGCGCTCCACGGTCTTGAGGTGCCGGACGTCGGTCTGCAGCTTCTGATAGCCTTCGGCCAGCATCGGCATCTTGTCGACGGTCGCCATGTGCGCTTTGCCTTTCGTCAAAACCTGTCTTGCGCGGCCCTCCTGGGTAACCGCTCATCGGGATCAGATTGTTCGAAGAGTTACGGTTCGGAACGGGAATAATAGTCCTGGAGCGACCGTACTTCAAGGCTGCGCGCCCGCGCCGCGGCGATCGCCCGCACCACCGCGACGCTCGACGCCGCGGTCGTGAAATAAGGAACCTTCTGCATCACCGCCGAGGCGCGGATCGAGGCGCTGTCCTTGTGGCTCTGCCAGCCCTCGGTCGTGTTGAAGACCAGGGCGACCTCGCCATCCTTGATCTTGTCGACGATATGCGGACGTCCCTGCGCGACCTTGTTGACCCGCTCGACCTTGAGGCCTTCGTGCATGAGATAGTCGGCGGTGCCGCCGGTCGCGATCGCCCGATAGCCCATGTCGAGCAAGGCACGGACCGGCTCGACGATCGCCGCCTTGTCGCCGTCCTTGACCGACACGAACAGGGTTCCGGTCGCAGGCAGCTCGATTCCCCCGCCCTGCTGCGATTTCAGGAAGGCGGTCGGAAAATCGCTATCGATTCCCATCACTTCACCGGTCGACTTCATTTCCGGCGACAGCACCGGATCGGTCCCCGGGAAGCGCGCGAACGGGAAGACCGCCTCCTTGACCGCGATATGGCCGAAGTCGCGGCGGATCGGCGGATAAGGCGACTGGGCATCGGCCAGGCTCTCGCCGGCCATCACCCGCGCCGCGATCTTGGCGATCGGGCTGCCGATCGCCTTGGCGACGAACGGCACGGTGCGACTGGCGCGCGGATTGACCTCGATCAGATAGACCTTGCCGTCCTTGACCGCGAACTGGCCGTTCATCAGCCCGACCACCTTCAGCGCCTTGGCCAGCGCCTTTGCCTGCCGCTCGATCTCGGCGACGATTGCCGGGTCGAGGCTGTAGGGCGGCAGCGAGCAGGCGGAATCGCCCGAATGGACGCCCGCCTCCTCGATATGCTGCATGACGCCGGCGATGACGACGTCCTTGCCGTCGGCGATCGCATCGACGTCGACCTCGATCGCATCGCGCAGATATTGATCGATCAGCACCGGGCTGTCGCCGGAGACCTGGACCGCCGTCTCGATATAATCCTCGAGCTGGTTGGGTCCGTCGACGATCTCCATCGCGCGGCCGCCGAGCACGTAGGACGGGCGGGTCAGCACCGGATAGCCGATCCGCTCGGCGACCGCGATCGCCTCGTCGCGGCTGCGGGCGATTCCGTTGGCCGGCTGCTTGAGGCCGAGCTTGTCGACCAGGCGCGCGAAGCGCTCGCGGTCCTCGGCCAGGTCGATCGCGTCGGGCGAGGTGCCGAGGATCGGGATCCCCTCCTTCTCCAGCGCCGCGGCCAGCTTCAGCGGGGTTTGGCCGCCGAACTGGACGATGACGCCGTGCAGCGTCCCCCTCGACTGCTCGACATGAAGAATCTCGAGCACGTCCTCGACCGTGAGCGGCTCGAAATAGAGCCGGTCCGACGTGTCATAGTCGGTGCTGACCGTCTCCGGGTTGCAATTGACCATGACGGTCTCGAACCCGGCCTCTTTCAGCGCATAAGCGGCGTGGACGCAGCAATAATCGAACTCGATCCCCTGCCCGATCCGATTCGGTCCGCCGCCGAGGATGACGACCTTGCGGGCATCGCTCGGCATGCTCTCGTCCTCGGGCGCGCCGAAGCTTGGCGCCTCGTAGGTCGAATACATATAGGGCGTCTTCGCCTCGAACTCGGCCGCGCAGGTGTCGATCCGCTTGAACACCGGCCGGACGCCGAGCCGGTGGCGCAGGCGCCGCACCTCGTCCTCGGTGGTCGCGCCGATCATCGCCTTGACCGCGTCGTGGATCAGGCCGTGGCTTCGCGCCCGCGTCTTGACCCCCTCGCCCGCGATATGGGCCGATTTGAGGTTGAGCTCCGCGAGTCGCCGGTCGGAGAAGCCCATCATCTTCAGCCGCCGCATGCCGTCGGCGTCGAGCGGCAGGCCGCCGCGGCAGATCGAATCCTCGGCGCGGACGATCTCCGCGATGCGCTCGAGGAACCAGCGGTCGAACCTGGTGACCGCATGGACCTCCTCGACCGTCAGCCCCTCGCGGAGCGCCTGGGCCGCGACCAGCAGGCGGTCCGGCGAGGGTACGGCCAGCGCCGCCTCGATCTCGGCCTTGGGCGCGCCATAAAGCTCGCGGACGCCGTCCAGGCCGATCAGGCCGGTCTCGAGCCCGCGCAGCGCCTTCTGCAGGCTCTCGTGGAAGTTGCGCCCGATCGCCATCACCTCGCCGACCGACTTCATCGAGGTGGTCAGCAGCGCGTCGCTGTCCTTGAACTTCTCGAAGGCGAAGCGCGGGATCTTGGTGACGACATAGTCGATCGTCGGCTCGAAGCTGGCCGGGGTCACGCCGGTGATGTCGTTCTGGATCTCGTCGAGCGTGTAGCCGACCGCGAGCTTGGCCGCGACCTTGGCGATCGGGAAGCCGGTCGCCTTGGAGGCGAGCGCCGAGGAGCGGCTGACGCGCGGGTTCATCTCGATCACGACGAGCCGGCCGTCCTTCGGATCGACTGCGAACTGGACGTTGGAACCGCCTGTTTCCACGCCGATTTCACGCAGCACCGCGATGCTCGCGTTGCGCATGATCTGATATTCCTTGTCGGTCAGGGTCAGCGCCGGCGCGACCGTGATCGAATCGCCGGTGTGGATCCCCATCGGATCGACATTCTCGATCGAGCAGATGATGATGGCATTGTCCGCGCGGTCGCGGACCACCTCCATCTCATATTCCTTCCAGCCGAGCACCGATTCCTCGATCAGCACCTCGTTGGTCGGCGAAGCTTCGAGCCCGCCCAACACGATCGCGGCGAACTCGTCGCGATTGTAAGCGATGCCGCCGCCGGTCCCGCCCAGGGTGAAGCTCGGCCGGATGATCGCCGGCAGGCCGACATGGTCGAGCGCCGCCATGGCGTCATCGAGGCTGTGGGCGATCGCCGAACGCGGGCTCTCCAGCCCGATCTTGTCCATCGCCTGGCGGAACTTCAGCCTGTCCTCGGCCTTCTCGATCGCGTCCGCGTCGGCGCCGATCATCTTCACGCCATATTTTTCGAGCGTGCCGTCCTTGAACAGCGCCAGCGCCGTGTTGAGCGCCGTCTGGCCGCCCATTGTCGGCAGCACCGCGTCGGGCCGCTCCTTCTCGATGATCTTGGCGACATAGGCCGGCGTGATCGGCTCGACATAGGTCGCGTCGGCCAGTTCCGGATCGGTCATGATCGTGGCCGGGTTCGAATTGACCAGGATGATCCGATAGCCCTCGGCCTTGAGCGCCTTGGCCGCCTGCGTGCCCGAATAATCGAACTCCGCCGCCTGGCCGATGACGATCGGGCCGGCGCCGATGATCAAGATCGAGGAAATGTCAGTTCGTTTGGGCATTGGTCTCCTCGACCCAGTCTATCGCCTGGATGTAGGCAAGATGCATGTTCCGCTGGCGCGACCAGCGGCGGACGCAGGACAATTGCTCGCGGCTCGGCTCGGCGGCGTAGAGGAACAGGAAGCGCGGATGGTCCGGCTCCTGGATCACCTCGCCCTGAGCGACGCCGCAATTGCGGGCGACCTCGGACAGCTCCGATTCGCTGAAGATGCGCGTGTTGACGCAGGCGGACAGGGCCAGGGATCCGAGCAAGAGCGGTGCCAGCCTCACCGTGGGCTCGAACCGGCGGATCCGCCGATCTGCTCCACGAACTTCTCGAACAAATAGGTGCTGTCCTGCGGTCCCGGGCTCGCCTCGGGATGATATTGGACGCTGAACGCCGGCTTGTCGGTCAGCTCGAGCCCGCACAGGCTGCCGTCGAACAGGCTGATATGGGTCGGCCGGGCATTTTCCGGCAGGCTCTCGGTTTCGACCGCGAAGCCGTGGTTCATGCTGGTGATCTCGACGCGGCCGTCGGCGAGGCGCTTGACTGGATGGTTCGCGCCACGATGGCCCTGGTGCATCTTGGTCGTCTTCGCGCCGACGGCGAGCCCGAGCAGCTGGTGGCCGAGGCAGATGCCGAACAGGGGCTTTCCGGTCGCCAGCATCTGCCGGATCACCGGCACCGCATATTCGCCGGTCGCGGCCGGATCGCCGGGGCCGTTGGACAGGAAGAAGCCGTCGGGCCGGTGCGACATCACCTCCTCGAAGGTCGAAGTCGCGGGCAGCACCGTCACCCGCGCGCCGGCATCGGCGAGGTTGCGGAAGATGTTGCGCTTCGAGCCATAGTCGATCGCGACGACGTGCGGCGCGCTCTCGTCCCACGGCCGTTCGGCATAGCCCTGGCCGAGCGCCCAGCGCCCGCCCGACCAGCGGTGCATCTGCCGGCAGGACACGTCCTTGGCGAGGTCCATGCCCTCGAGGCCGGGCCAGGCGCGCGCCTTCGCCAGCAGGTCGGCAATGTCGAACCGGCCCTTCACGTCATGGGCGATCACGCCGTTCGGCGCGCCTTCGAGCCGGATCTTGCGGGTCAGCGCCCTGGTATCGACGCCGGAAAGGCCGATCCGCCCGTTCGACTTCATCCAGTCCATGAAGGTGAGCGCCGCGCGGAAATTGCTCGGGATCGTCACGTCCTGGCGGACGACGCAGCCGAGGGCCCAGGGATTGTCGGCCTCGAGATCCTCATAATTGGCGCCGACATTGCCGATATGCGGGAAGGTGAAGGTGACGATCTGGCTCGCATAAGAGGGATCGGTCATGATCTCCTGATAGCCGGTCATCGCGGTGTTGAAGCAGACCTCGCCGACCGCCTCGCCTTCGGCGCCGAAGCCATGTCCCCAGATCACGCTGCCGTCGGCCAGGACCAATACGCCCGTCGCTCCTTCAGGCGCGGGCGTGTAGCTGGTGTCGGCCACTTGGCGGGCACTCCTTCATGATGCTGGCGATGTCGCTAAGTCTCAGCCGCTAGGGCCCCGCTTGGGGCGCGTCAATCCTGTTAAACGCCGCCTCGCCGCACTATGTGGGTCGTTTCCCGCAAAGCCCAATCGAGAGCCCCATGATTCGCGACTCCATCAAGCAGGCGCTGGTCGGCGCCAGGAAGGCCGGCGACAAGCCGCGCACCGGCACGATCCGCCTGATCCAGTCCGCCCTCAAGAATCGCGACATCGAGCTGCGCAGCGCCGCCAACCCGCCCGAGGACGACGTACTGGTCACCGAGGTGCTGCAGAAGATGATCAAGCAGCGCCGCGAATCGATCGACATGTACGCCAAGGGCGGCCGCCAGGAGCTGGCCGACGTCGAGGCGGCCGAGGTCGCCGTGATCGAGGAATTCCTGCCCCGCCAGATGGACGATGCCGAGCTCGGCGCCGCCATCGACGCGATCGTCGCCGAGACCGGCGCGAGCTCGGTCAAGGACATGGGCAAGGTGATGGCGCTGCTGAGAGAGCGCCACGCCGGCCAGCTCGACATGAGCAAGGCGAGCGGTGCGGTGAAGGCGAAGCTGGCGTGATCCAAAATCCCCCCTCCCCGACGGGGAGGGGGTTAGGGGGTGGGAATGGCGGAGGAACCGCGCAGACCGACAAAACGCGCGCGAGACCTCCGCAACAACGCCACTGATCATGAGCGACGCCTTTGGATGGAGCTTCGCAACCGGCGCTTCCATGGACTGAAATTCAGCCGCCAGATCCCGATCGGGCCCTTCATCTGCGATTTCGTCTGCCGCCGGCAGATGCTGGTCATCGAACTGGACGGTGGGCAACATTCTGCCAATGTGGACGCCGACGCGCGGCGGACGCGTTTCATTGAGTCAGCAGGGTATCGGGTGCTTCGATTCTGGAATCATGAGGTGACGGAGAATTTGGAGGGCGTGCTTCACGCGATCGGCGAGGCGTTGACGTCCTGACCAACCCCAAGCCCCCACCCCCCCGGGGAGGGGGGCTATAGGTTACCAGAT
>JAYRLF010000211.1:0-7453 GCA_041905385.1 Allosphingosinicella sp. | reverse complement strand
GACATGGTCGCGCGCGCGATCCGTCCGGATTATGCGCTCGGCAACCATGTCGCGCCGCTCGGCTTGAGCTTCGCCCAGGGCGCGCGGCTCGGCCCCGCTTTCGCGAGCGGCGCCTTCATCGGCCTGCACGGCTCGTGGAACCGCCGGCCGCTGAGCGGCTATGAGGTCGTCTACGTGCCCTTCGCCGGCGGCCGGCCGGCGGGCCTGCCGATCGTCGTCCTCGACGGCTTCGTCAGCCGCGACGGCAAGGCGATGGGCCGCCCGGTCGGCGTCGCGATCGGCCGCGACGGTAGCCTGCTGGTCGCCGACGATGTCGGCAACAGCGTCTGGCGGGTCAGCCGCTGAACCACCGGTTCGACAGCGAAACGAGATTGCTCCCGCCGCGAAGCCGTGACAGCGTGGCGGGATGACCTTCCAGACCATCCAGCTCAGCCGCAGTCCGGCCGACGTGGTGACGATCACGCTCAACCGGCCCGACAGCCTCAATGCGCTCAACTTCGCCATTCTCGACGAACTGCGCACCGCTCTCGGCGACCTGCCGAAGCTCGGCGCGCGCTGCCTGCTGCTGACCGGGGCCGGGCGCGGCTTTTCGAGCGGCGCGGATCTGGCGGGCAGCGGCGGCTTTCCGGAGGATGCAGGGGCGCCACTCGAGGCCAGCTTCAATCCCTTCGTCGAGGCCTTGTTCGCGCTGCCGATCCCGGTGGTCGCCGCCGTCAACGGCCCCTGCGCCGGCGCCGGCTGCTCGATCGCGCTTGCCGCCGATATCGTGATCGCGGCGCGCTCGGCCTATTTCCTGCAGGCCTTCGTCAATATCGGCCTGATCCCCGACGCCGGCGCGACCTGGCTGCTGCCGCGGCTCGTCGGCCGTGCGCGGGCGATGGAGATGATGATGCTGGGCGAGAAGGTCTCCGCGGAGCAGGCGGCATCCTGGGGGATGATCGCTCGCGTCGTCGATGATGCCGATCTCGAAAGCGAGGCGATCGCGCTGGCGACGCGGCTGGCCCAGGGGCCCACCGTCGCCTACGGCCTGATCCGCAGCCTCGCCCGCAACGCCGAGCAATTGCCGCTGACCGAGGCGCTGAAGGCGGAACGCGAAGCGCAACGCGACGCGGGCAAGACCGAGGATTTCAAGCAGGCGGTCTACGCCTTTCTGCAGAAGCGGCAGCCGACGTTCGACGGACGTTGAGACGAGGGACGCGGACGGATTTCCCGCGACTCTAGCCTGCGCGACCAGTCTCCTCGTCCGCGAACAGCCAGGCTTCGGCCGATTCGACGTCGGTGAAATAGCGCGTGTCGGCGGCGTTGATCGCGCGATTCGCCTGGCCGCGGGCCATCGCCGCGTCGACCACGATCGCTAGCTTGCGCGCCTTCTCCTCCGGATTCGCGAGCCCTTTCTGGAAGGCCTGGATCACGTCCTGGGACTGGATGTTCATGCTGCGCAGATCATTGAGCGTCAGATGCCGGTTGGGCGGAAGGCCGAGCGCGGCATGCGCCTTTCGCCGCGCGTCGAAGAAGGCATCGACATCCTCGAGGCTGTAGAAGCCCTGCATGCGAATCCGTACCAGGCCACGGGCGCGGTCGAGGGAGAAGGTGAACTTGTCGGTCATCCGCGGCTCGCTTTCCTGAGCGGCAGGGCCTGCGGCTCCTCCTCGAGCAGCCAGGCCTCGGCCTCGGCCGGATTCTCGAACCAGCGGGCATTGTCGCGCCCGTCGAGCGCCCGCGCGACCTGGGCGCGGACCAGGGTCGGCGCGACCACGAAGGCGAGCCGGCGCGAGTGATAGTCTGCATCCGCGAGCATCTCGCCAAAGGCGGCGAGCGTGTCCTGCGGAAGAATCTTGAGCCCGCGCACGTCGTTGAGCGTCAGATGGGCGTTCTTCGCCAGGCCGAGCTCCTCATGCGCCTGCCGACGCGCCTCGTAAAAGGCCCGGACGTCGTCGAGCGTGAAGAGGTCGGTCATCACGATCCTGATAATTCCCTGCGCGCGATCGGCCGTGATCGAGAATTTGTCGTTCATCCCGAAGCCCTTACCACGCCCGGCCTACCAAAATGCTAAGCCGGAGCCGGTGCCGCGCGGCCACGCATTTGCCTGCCTTGCGAGTCGCGCATATGACCCCGGCATGGCAACGACGATCGAAGAGCTGGAGCTGCGCCGCGAGCAGGCGCGCCTGGGGGGCGGCGAGAAGAGGATCGAGGCGCAGCACGCCAAGGGGCGGCTGACCGCGCGCGAGCGGCTGACCGTGCTGCTCGATCCCGGCTCGTTCGAGGAATATGACATGTTCGTCGAGCATAATTGCGCCGATTTCGGGATGGAGGCGCAGAAGGTGCCCGGCGACGGCGTCGTCACCGGATCGGGCACGATCAACGGCCGCCTGGTCTATGTCTTCGCGCAGGACTTCACCGTGTTCGGCGGCTCGCTGTCGGAGCGGCACGCGCAGAAGATCTGCAAGATCATGGACATGGCGATGAAGGTCGGCGCCCCCGTGATCGGCCTCAACGACAGCGGCGGCGCCCGCATCCAGGAGGGCGTCGCCAGCCTCGCCGGCTATGCCGAGGTGTTCCAGCGCAACGTGCTCGCGAGCGGTGTCGTGCCGCAGATCAGCCTGATCATGGGGCCGTGCGCGGGCGGTGCGGTCTACTCGCCGGCGATGACCGACTTCATCTTCATGGTGAAGGATTCGTCCTACATGTTCGTCACCGGCCCGGATGTTGTGAAGACCGTCACCAACGAGGTCGTGACCCAGGAAGAGCTTGGCGGCGCGATCACCCATACGACCAAGTCGGGCGTCGCCGACGTCGCCTTCGAGAACGATATCGACGCTTTGCTCGCGACCCGGGACTTCTTCGATTTCCTGCCGCTCTCCAACCGGCACGATCTGCCCGAGCGGCCCTGC
This sequence comes from Allosphingosinicella sp., assembly GCA_041905385.1. Classification (GTDB taxonomy): domain Bacteria; phylum Pseudomonadota; class Alphaproteobacteria; order Sphingomonadales; family Sphingomonadaceae; genus Allosphingosinicella. The sequence continues at coordinate 4,562 of JAYRLF010000211.1, read as the reverse complement.
CACGATCCCTGGGACCGGACCGACGAGAGCCTCGACACGTTGATCCCGGACAGCGCGGCCAAGCCCTATGACATGCACGAGCTGATCCAGAAGGTGGTCGACGACGGCGCCTTCTTCGAGATCCAGCCCGCCCATGCCGCCAACATCGTCACCGGCTTCGCCCGGATCGAGGGGCGGACCGTCGGCATCGTCGCCAACCAGCCGATGGTGCTGGCCGGCGTGCTCGACATCGCCTCGTCGAAGAAGGCCGGCCGGTTCGTGCGCTTCTGCGACGCGTTCGAGATCCCGATCGTCACCTTCGTCGACGTGCCCGGCTTCCTGCCTGGCGTCGCCCAGGAGCATAATGGCATCATCAAAAACGGCGCCAAATTGCTGTTCGCTTATGCCGAGGCGACCGTGCCGAAGATCACCGTCATCACCCGCAAGGCCTATGGTGGCGCCTATGACGTCATGGCGAGCAAGCATCTGCGCGGCGACCTCAATTATGCCTGGCCGACCGCGGAAATCGCGGTGATGGGCGCGAAGGGCGCGGTCGAGATCATCTTCCGCAAGGATATCGGCGATCCCGAGAAGATCGCCGAGCGCACCGCCGAATATGAAGCGCGCTTCGCCAATCCGTTCGTGGCGGCGAGCAAGGGCTTCATCGACGAAGTGATCATGCCGCACTCGACCCGGCGGCGGATCGCTTTGGGCTTGCGCAAGCTGCGCAACAAGCAGCTCGAAAATCCCTGGAAGAAGCACGACAACATTCCGCTGTGATGCCCGGCCGATCAGACGAGCTGCTGGTCGGCGCGATTGCGCTGGCGCTGGTGCCGCTGATCGCGCTGCGGATCTTGCGCGGATTGCGGACCGGGCGGCTGCCGCTCTATCGCACCTCGATCGATCGCAGCGCCGGCGGTGGCCGCTTCGGGCTGTTGCTTGCGCTGCACCTGATTTCGCTGCTCGCCATCGCGGCGATCGCCGCGGATTTGCTGTTTGGACTGGAGCTGAGGGAGAGGCTCTGATGCGCAAGCGCCCGGCCTGGCTGTGGATCCTGCTGATCCTGTGGCTCGCCGCCCTCGCCGCGATCGCCCTGTGGCTGATGCTGCGCGACGATCCCGACGTCCCGGTCGCGGACAACAGACAGGCCGCGCAGAACCAGGTGTCGGAGGCTCCAATCCCACCGGCCAAGGCGCTGCCGCCGGCCGAGCAGCTGACGCTCGCCTTTCGCACCGCTTTCGGCGGCGACGGCGAGGTGCGCCGCAGTATCGGCGACAACAGCTACGTCTATTCGCCCGAGCGGATTGAATGGGTCGGCAATCGGGCGATGCTGATCAGCCTCGGGCGCAATGTCGACGATTGCCATGCCTGCGGCGGCACGATGGCGGTCCATTATCTGGAGCCGGTCGACCAGGGGCTGCGGGTGACCGGCGCCTGGCTCGAGGCGGGGCCGAGCAGCTCCAATGGCCTGCCGCCGGGCGACGTGGCGATCAACCGCGACCTGACCGACAATGTGATCGTCTATTCGACCGGCAGCTTCATCGGCCAGGGCTATAGCTGCACCGTCGCCTGGCTGGTCGAGCTTCGCCGCGAAGGCCCGGTCGAGTCCGGCCCGATCCCGATCTCCTATTCGAACGAAGGCGCGGTGCTGCCCGAGACCGGTCGAACGATGGGCGGCGATCCGTTGCGCGAGCTCGAGGGCCGCATCACCAATGTCCGCCGCGGCCAGAGCTTCGACATTTCCTTCACCGGCGCCGAGAGGTTCAGCGACACATACACTTACCAAGGCGGCCGATTCGTCGGTCCCGAACTGGAATCGAGGGCAGCATGTTGATCGGACGTTTGAACCATGTCGGGGTCGCCACCCCGTCGATCGAGAAGAGCGTCGCGCTCTATCGCGACCTGCTCGGCGCGACCAAGATACACGAGCCGTTCGACCTGCCACCGCAGGGGGTTCGGGTCTGCTTCGTCGACACGCCGAACAGCCAGATCGAGCTGATCGAGCCGCTTGGCGAGAATTCGCCGCTGCACAATTTCCTCGCGAAGAATCCGGCCGGCGGGCAGCACCATGTCTGCTTCGAAGTGCCCGACATCCACGAGGCGAAGGCCGAGATGGAGGCGAAGGGCGCCAATGTGCTGGGCGAACCGCGGATCGGCGCGCACGGCACGCCGGTGATCTTCGTCCATCCCAAGGATATGGGCGGCGTCCTGGTCGAGCTGATGGAGACTCCGAAACAGGCGCATTGATCCGTGCCGCGCCGCCCATTCCCGCAGATCCTGCTCCTGGCCGCTGTCGCTCTTGCGACGATCGGCCAGCCGATTGCCGCGAGGACACCGCGCCTCACACCTGCCGAGACTCCTGCCCGCGAGCTTGCCGAGGGGACGAGCCGCGTCGCCGAGGGCGCTTTCCTGTTCCGTCCGCCGGAAGTTGGCGGCCAAGCGAGACCGCTCATCGTCCTGTTCCATGGCGCGGGAATGTCGGCGCGCCGGATGCTGGATGGCATGATCCCCGAGGCGCGCAGGTGCCGGTGCCTGTTGCTCGCGATTGGGTCGCACGAAACGACCTGGGATCTGGTGACGGCGATGCGCCAAGCGCGCGGGCGTGACGGGCCAGCGCGACTGGACAGCCTGTTCGGGCCGGACGCAGATCGCGTCGAGCGCGCGCTTGCCGCTGTCCTGCGCTCGCCGAGCGTCGACCGGCGCCGGGTGATCTCGCTCGGCTTTTCGGATGGCGCAAGCTACGCGCTCAGCCTCGCGCTCGCCAATCCGCATCTCATGCGGGGCGTCGTCGCGATCGCGCCCGGCTTCCATGTCGAGCCGGGGACGATCGATCCTTCGCAGCGCCTGTTCATCGCCCATTCGCCGGAGGACAATGTGCTGTCCTTCGCAGCCAGCCGTGATCGCATTGCCGGGTCGCTCCGCAATGCCGGGTTCGATCCGGTATTCCATTCCTATCGCGGCGGCCATGTCGCCGACCCCGCGGTCGTCGCGCGCGGCATCGACCATGTGCTGGGTGCGCCGCCTGGCCAACAGGCGGATTGACATTTTTGCTGCACCAGCGAAGGCCGGTGTGACGTTTTGACGTGAGGCTGGGTCCCGGCCTTCGCCGGGACACGAGGCTTATGAGCGACAAACCCACCAAGGCCGACTGGCAGGCCGCCGCCGCCCGCGAGGTGAAGGGCAAGGATCTCGTCACCCACACGCCGGAGGGGATCGAGGTGCAGCCGGTCTATGGCGCCGAGGATGCGCAGGACCCCGGCCTGCCGGGCTTCGCGCCCTATACGCGCGGCCCCTATGCCTCGATGTATACCGGCCGGCCCTGGACGATCCGCCAATATGCCGGCTTCTCGACCGCCGAGGAATCGAACGCCTTCTACCGCCGCAACCTCGCCGCCGGACAGAAGGGGCTGTCGGTCGCCTTCGATCTCGCCACCCATCGCGGCTATGACAGCGACCATCCGCGCGTCGTCGGCGACGTCGGCAAGGCGGGCGTCGCGATCGACAGCGTCGAGGACATGAAGATCCTGTTCGACGGCATTCCGCTTGGCGAGATGTCGGTCAGCATGACGATGAACGGCGCGGTGCTGCCGGTCATGGCCTTCTACATCGTCGCCGGCGAGGAGCAGGGCGTCGCTTTGGCCCAGCTCAGCGGGACCATCCAGAACGACATCCTCAAGGAGTTCGCGGTCCGCAACACCTATATCTACCCGCCGGCGCAATCGATGCGGATCGTCGCCGACATCATCACCTATTGCGCGGCCAACATGCCGCGGTTCAACTCGATCTCCATCTCCGGCTATCACATGCACGAGGCTGGGGCGACGGCGGTCCAGGAGCTCGCCTTCACCCTTGCCGACGGGATGGATTATGTCCGCGCCGCCTGCGCCCAGGGGCTCGACGTCGACGCCTTCGCGCCGCGCCTGTCCTTCTTCTTCGGTATCGGCATGAACTTCTTCATGGAGGTGGCGAAGCTGCGCGCGGCGCGAACGCTCTGGCACCGGATCATGTCCGATTTCGGCGCGAAACAGGAGAAGTCGAAGCTGCTGCGCACCCATTGCCAGACCAGCGGCGTCAGCCTGACCGAGCAGGACCCGTATAACAACGTCATCCGCACCACGATCGAGGCGATGGCGGCGGTGCTCGGCGGCACCCAGAGCCTGCACACCAACAGCTTCGACGAGGCCGTCGCGCTGCCGACCGATTTCTCGGCCCGGATCGCGCGCAACACCCAGCTCGTCCTCGCGGAGGAAAGCGGCATCACCAATGTCGCCGACCCGCTCGGCGGCTCTTATTATGTCGAGGCGCTGACCAAGGAGCTGGCCGACAAGGCCTGGGCGCTGATCGAGGAGGTCGAAGGGCTCGGCGGCATGACCGCGGCGGTCGCGGACGGGATGCCGAAGCGGCGTATCGAGGAAGCGGCGGCGGCGCGCGCGGCGCGGGTCGACCGCGGCGAGACGGTGATCGTCGGCGTCAACCGCTACCGGCTCGCCGAGGAGCCCGAGATCGACATTCTCGAGATCGACAACGCCAGGGTCCGGGCCGGCCAGATCGCCCGGCTCGAAAGGGTCCGCGCCGGCCGCGAC
>JAYRLF010000210.1:0-7463 GCA_041905385.1 Allosphingosinicella sp. | reverse complement strand
GGGCTTCGTCGCGCGCTTCCAGTTCCTGTTCGATTTCGCGTTTGGCCGGCGATGCGCCGGCGGGCTGCGGCGCTGGATGGCCGGCCAGGGCCGCGTCGAGCCGGGTGCGGTCGAGCGCGCCTTCCCAGCGCGCGATCACGACCGTCGCCACAGCATTGCCGATGAAATTGGTGAGCGAGCGGCATTCGCTCATGAAGCGGTCGACGCCGAGGATCAAAGCGAGCCCGGCCACCGGCACGCTCGGCACGATCGACAAGGTCGCCGCCAAAGTGATGAAGCCGGCGCCGGTCACCCCGGCCGCGCCCTTGGAGCTGATCATCGCGACCAGCAGCAGGCCGATCTGGTCGCCGAGCGAGAGCTCGACGCCGATCGCCTGGGCGATGAACAGGGCCGCCAGCGTCATGTAGATGTTGGTGCCGTCGAGGTTGAACGAATAGCCGGTCGGCACGACCAGGCCGACGACACTGCGGGCGCAGCCGGCGCGCTCCATCTTGTCGATCAAGGCGGGCAAAGCGGCCTCGGACGAGGATGTGCCGAGCACGAGCAGCAGCTCCGCCTTCAGATAGCGGATCAGCTTCAGGATCGAGAAGCCGGACAGGCGCGCGACCGCGCCGAGCACGATCAGGACGAACAGCAGCGAGGTCAGATAGAAGGTCGCGACCAGGGCGGCGAGGCTCGCCAAAGTGCCGATGCCATAGGCGCCGATGGTGAAGGCGATCGCGCCGAACGCGCCGATCGGCGCCGCCCGCATCAGGATCCCGACCAGGCGGAAGACGACCAGCGACAGCCGCTCGAGCAGGTCGACGATGGGCTCGGCGGGCTTGCCGACCAAAGCGAGCGCGATGCCGAACAGGATCGCGACGAACAGTGTCTGCAGGATCGAGCCCTCGGTCAGCGCCGAGACCATGGTCAGCGGGATGATGTCGAGCAGGAAGCCGGTGATCGAGCTTTCGTGGGCGCGCTCGGAATAGGTCGCGACCGCGCCGGCATCGAGGCTCGCCGGATCGACGTTCATGCCCGCGCCCGGCTGGACGACATTGGCGACGACCAGGCCGACGATCAGCGCCAGGGTCGAGAAGAACAGGAAATAGGCGAAGGCCTTGCCGGCGACGCGGCCGACCGCGGCCATCTCCTTCATCCCGGCAATGCCGGTGACGAGGGTCAGGAAGATGACCGGCGCGATGATCATCTTGACCAGCTTGATGAAGCCGTCGCCGAGTGGCCGCAGCGCCTGGCCGAGATCGGGCCAGAAATGGCCGAGGAGCGCACCGAGCAGGATTGCGATCAGGACCTGGACGTAGAGCTGGCCGGCGAGCGCCGTGCGCTTGCCTTCCTGCGGCACGTCCGCGGTCGCTGCCATCAGCATCCCATTCTCTCCCCTGAGCCCATCCGGCCGCCGGCCGCTGCGCTCTTTTCTGCTTTCGGGGCGATGATATACTTTGCGTCGCCGAATGACGCGCCGTGACATCGGGAAGCGACTAGAGCATTGAGAAATAATAGAAACATGGTGAGTTCAGGCGGTCGCATGATCCGTAGGATGTGCGAAAATCCGCACATTCCTTCGCTTGCCAGTGCGAAAAGCTGCTCATGCCCTGGCTGAGGCGAATCGGCCGGCCATTCGCGCTCACCGCCTTGCTAGGCGTCGCGTTGCTGGTGCTGTTCGGCATCGCCGCGATGCGCTGGGCGTCCTCCCATGCTTTGTCGACGGCGGGCGTCGCGGCCGAACAGATGGCGCGCGGCCAGGCCGGGCTGCTCGCCAGCGAGCTGCAGAAATTCCGGCTGCTGCCGATCGTGCTCACCGAATATCCCGACGTCCGCGCGGCCCTCGGCAGCGCCGATCCCGAAACGGTGGCGCGGCTCAACGGCAAGCTGGAATTGCTGTCGCAGCGCACCGATGCCGCGGTCATCTACGTCATCGATCGCAGCGGCCGCACCGTCGCCGCGAGCAATTGGCGGCTGCCGACCAGCTTCGTCGGCCAGGTCTACGGCTTCCGCCCCTATTTCCAGGGCGCGCTGCGCGACGGCGCCGCCGAATTGTTCGCGCTCGGCACGGTCAGCGGCCGTCCCGGCCTGTTCATCGCCCGCCGCGTCGAGAGCGACGGCCGGATCCTCGGCGTGATCGTGGTCAAGGTGGAGTTCGACCGGCTCGAGCAGGTCTGGGCGCGCCAGCCCGGCATCACCTTCGTCACCGACCGCCACGGCGTCGTCATCATCACCAGCCGGCCCGAATGGCGCTTCCACCGCACCCGCCCGCTCGGCGCAGACGCGATCGCCGAGATGCGCCGTACCCTTCAGTTCGGCACGCAGCCGCTGCCGCCGATCCCGCTCGTCACGCAGGGCGCCGTGACGTGGGCGTCGGACGGCCTGCGCTACCGGTCCGCGTCGCTCGCCGTGCCGGTCGCCGGCGGCACGCTGCAGTCGCTCGAGCCGCTCGCCGAGGCCGAGGCGAGCGCGTCCGCGACCGCGCGGGCGGCGGTCCTGACCGCCTTCGTGCTGGTCGTCCTGCTGCTCGCCTGGCTCTACCGCAGCCGCGAGAAGAGGCTGATCGAGGCGGAGTCGCGCCGCGCGCTGGAGGAGCAGGTGATGCTGCGCACCCGCGAGCTGCGCGAGACCAACGCGCGGCTGACCGAGGAAGCGCGCGAGCGCGAGCGCGCCGACCGGCGCTACCGTTCCGCGCGCGAGGAGCTGGCCCAGGCCAACCGGCTCGGCACGATCGGCCAGATCACCGCCGGCGTCGCCCATGAGATCAACCAGCCGGTCGCGGCGATCCGGACCTTCGCCGAGAATGCGGGCCATTTCCTGGACCAGGGCAAGGCGGATCGGGCGCGCCAGAATCTCGGCCATATCGTCAACCTGACCGGCAGCATCGGCGCGATCACCACCGAGCTGCGCAGCTTCGCCCGACGCGGCACGCCGGCGATCGACGCGGTCGAGCTCAGCCCGGTGCTCGACGGCGCCCTGCTGATGCTCGGCGACCGGCTGCGCGCGGCCGCGGTCGAGGTCGAGCGTGTCGGCGAGCGGCCGGGGCTGAAAGTGGTCGCGGACCGGGTCCGGCTCGAGCAGATCGTCATCAACCTGCTCCAGAACGCACTCGACGCGCTCGATGGGCGCGAAGATCCGCGAATCCGGATCGCCGTGAAACCGGGCCGGATGGTGACGATCCTCATCTCCGACAATGGCGCCGGCGTGGCGGCGGCGGTCGCCGACGAATTGTTCACGCCCTTCGTCACCGGCAAGGCGGACGGGCTCGGCCTCGGCCTCGGCATCGCCCGCGACATCGCCCGCGAGTTCGGCGGCGATCTCGATCCGGTCGCGCCCGCGCTCGGCGGCGCCAGCTTCCAGATCCGGCTGAAGCGGGCATGAGCTTCTTCACCGAACTACAGACTGTCTTCTTCGTCGACGACGACGCGATCCTGCGCGAGGCGAACGTCCAGTCGCTCGAGCTGGCCGGAATCGACGTCGCCGCCTTCGCCGACGCGGCCAGCGCCCTCGAGCGGATCGACTCCGATTTCAGCGGCGTCGTCGTCAGCGACATCCGCATGCCGCGGATCGACGGACTGCAATTGTTCGCCAAGATCCGCGACATCGATCCGGAGATTCCGGTCATCCTGATCACCGGCCATGCCGACGTCCCGACCGCGATCGGCGCGCTCAAGCAGGGGGCGTTCGATTTCATGGCCAAGCCGTTCGCGGCCGATCACCTCGTCGCCGCGATCCGCAAGGCGCTGGAGACGCGCCGGCTGGTGCTCGACAATCGCCGACTGCGCGCCGCCGCCGCTGAGGGCAGCGACAGCCCTTTGATCGGCGAGACGGGGGTGATGAGCCGTCTGCGCGATACGATCCGGCAGGTCGCCGCCGTCGATGTCGACGTGCTCGTCCAGGGCGAGACCGGCAGCGGCAAGGAGCTGGTCGCGATCCTGCTTCATCGCGGCGGGCCGCGGCGCGGCAAGCCGTTCGTCGCCGTCAATTGCGGCGCGCTGCCCGAAGCGCTCGCCGAGGAGGAATTGTTCGGGCACGAGGCGGGGGCAGGGGCGGGTCGATTCGAACGGATCGGCCGAATCGAGGCGTCGAGCGGCGGCACCCTGTTCCTCGACGAGATCGACTCGATGCCGCTCTCCGCCCAGGCGCGCATGCTGCGCGTGCTCGAGGAGCGCGAGGTGCTGCGGATCGGCGCCGACCAGCCCCGCCCGGTGCGGCTTCGTGTCGTCACCGCTGCCAAGGGCGACCTCGAAGGCGCGATCGCCGACGGCAGCTTTCGCCAGGACCTGTTCTTCCGGTTGAACGTGGTCCGGCTGCGGATCCCGCCCTTGCGCGAGCGCCGCGCCGACATCCCCTTGCTGTTCGCGCATTTCGTCGAGGAGGCGGTCGAGCAGATCGGCGGGCGCCGCTTCCAGATGAACGACGCGGTTCGCCGCCACCTCGTCGACCATGACTGGCCGGGCAACGTCCGCGAGCTCAGGAATTTCGCGTTCAGCGCGGTGCTCGGCCTGCCGCAGAACGGCGCCGCGCCGGGGACGCCCGACGCGCCGGCCTTGCCGGACCGGGTGGCGCGGTTCGAAGCTTCGATCATCCGCGAGACGCTGGCGGCGACCGACGGCTCGGTCGTCGCCGCCCTCAAGCTGCTCGGCGTGCCGCGCAAGACCCTCTACGACAAGATGGCCCGGCTCGGCATCGATCCGGCCGACTATCGACGGCCGACCAGGTTCTGAGAATCAGGGAACCGGGCTCGCCACCTGCCGGCCGCCCTCGTGATGCTGGCGGATGATACGAAGATAGGAATCGACGAGGTGCTGATTGACCTCGTCCCAGCCATAATGGCTGCTGAACGCCATGCCGGCGCGGCCGGCGTCGTGGCGCGCGGCGCCTTCGGTGCAGTAATGCGCGATCGCGTCGGCGAACTCATCGCAGGCGCCGGGGCGGATCAACCGACCGTTGACATGGTCGTGGACAAGGCTCTCACTTCCGGTCGCGCGCGCAGCGACGACGGGAATGCCGGCCGCCATGGCCTCGAGCGTGACGTTGCCGAACGTCTCGGTCACCGACGGATTGAAGAGCATGTCCATCGACGCGACCGCCCGGCCGAGATCGGGGCCGGCCTGGAAGCCTGTGAAGACCGCCTCGGGCAGTCTCTTCTCGAACCAGTCGCGCGCCGGCCCCTCGCCGACGATCAGCACCTTGTGGCGGACCTGGCGCCGCACCAGACGGTCGATCGTCTCGGAATAGACGTCGAGACCCTTCTCCATCACAAGCCGGCCGGTGAAGCCGATCACCGGCATGTCGTCCTCGATGCCGAGGCTGCGACGCCATTCCAGGTCGCGCCGTTCGGGATTGAAGATCTCGCGGTCGATGCCGCGGGTCCAGATGCCGACGTCGTAATTCATCCGCTGGTCGCGCAGCAGCTGCGCCATCGAATCCGACGGCGCGAAGATCGCGTCGCAGCGGCGGTAGAAACGGCGCAGCATCGCCAGCACCGCCGGCTCGAGGAAGGCGAGCCCGTAATAGCGCGGATAGGTCTCGAACCTGGTGTGGACCGAGGCGACGACGGGCAGGTCCCATTTGTGCGCCAGGCCGACCGCGCGATGGCCGCTGATGTCGGGGCTCGAGACGTGGATGATGTCGGGCCGGAAGGTCTTGATGTCCTTCCTGACCCGCGGCGTCAGGGTCAGGCCGACCTTATATTCGGAGCGGCCCGGGATCGGCAGCGAGGGGACCGAGACCAGGTCGCCCTTCGGCTCGAAGGCCGGCGTCTTGGTGGTCGGCGAATAGACCCGCACCGCCGCGCCCTGGCGCAGCAGATAGTCGGCCAGGCGATTGAGCGCCTGGTTCGCGCCGTCCCGGACATAATTGTAATTGCCGCTGAAGATCGCGACGCGAAGCTCGGACGCGTCCATCAGTCGCGCTTCCTCGGCAGGCGCCGAATGCGCCGCACCGCGATCAGCAACGGGCCGATCAGCAGCACCAGCATGATGATGGTCAGGATATCTTTCATCACGTCCCTGAATCGAAAGAGCGCTCCGCCGCGCGTAGGCGGCGGAGCGCTCGTTTCGTCGTCAGACCGCCGGCTTACTCCTGCTCGGTCTCGGCCTGCAGATATTCGCCGGCATCCGCGTCGGTGCCGTGGCCGCTCGGCGTCACGGCCGCCAGCGGATCGGCGTTGATCGCCGCTTCCATGCCCTGGGCGAGCTCGGCCTCATGCTCCTCCGCCGCGCTGTTCGCCGCGATCAGCGACTCCTGGATGGCCCGGTGCTGGGCGCGCAGCGCCGCGTCGCGCGACGAGGCCGCGATCCGCATCCGCTTCATGCCCGCGCCGGTGCCGGCCGGGATCAGGCGGCCGACGATGACGTTCTCCTTGAGGCCTTCCAGGCTGTCGATCTTGCCCTGCACCGAAGCCTCGGTGAGGACGCGGGTCGTCTCCTGGAACGAGGCGGCCGAGATGAAGGAACGGGTCTGCAGGCTCGCCTTGGTGATGCCGAGCAGCACCGGCTTGCCTTCGGCCAGCTTCTTCTTGGTGCCCTTCAGCTTGGCGTTGACCTCGTTCATCTCCTGCCGGTCGACCTGCTCGCCGACCAGGAAGGTGGAATCGCCGCTCTCGGTGATCTCGACCTTCTGCAGCATCTGGCGAACGATCACCTCGATGTGCTTGTCGTTGATCTTCACGCCCTGCAGTCGATAGACCTCCTGGATCTCCGACACGAGATATTCGGCCAGCGCCTTGACGCCGAGCACCTCGAGGATGTCGTGCGGATCCGGGCTGCCGCCGATCAGGTTGTCGCCGCGCTTGACGAAGTCGCCTTCCTGCACGTCGATCACCTTGGACTTCGGCACCAGATACTCGACCGGATCGCCGCCCTCCTCGGGGATGATCGCGATCTTGCGCTTGGCCTTATAGTCCTTGCCGAAGGCGATCCGGCCGGAGACCTTGGCGATGATCGCATTCTCCTTGGGCTTGCGCGCCTCGAACAGCTCGGCGACGCGCGGCAGACCGCCGGTGATGTCGCGGGTCTTGGCGGCTTCGCGGCTGACGCGGGCGAGCACCTCGCCGGCCTCCACCGTCTGGCCGTCCTCGACCGAGAGCATCGCGCCCGGCGCCAGCATGTAGCGCGCGGCTTCGCCGCTCTTCTCGTCGAGCAGGGTGATGCGCGGACGCAGATCCTCCTTCGAACGGCCGGCGGCGCGATATTCGGTCACCACCCGCTGGGCGATGCCGGTCGCTTCGTCGGTCTGCTCGGTGAGCGTCTTGCCCTCGATCAGATCCTGGAACTTCACGACGCCGCCCTTTTCGGTGATCACCGGCATCATGAACGGATCCCATTCGGCGATCCGGTCGCCCTTCGACACGATATGGCCGTGGTCGACCATCAGATGCGCACCATAGGGAATGCGGTGCGAGGCACGCTCGCGGCCATCCATGTCGACGATCGCCAGCTCGCCATTGCGGGCCATCGCGATCCGGCGTCCGCGCG
>JAYRLF010000209.1:0-7466 GCA_041905385.1 Allosphingosinicella sp. | reverse complement strand
GGGCGCGCGCGGCGATCTGTCCTGGGTCTCGGCATAAGTGGGTAGCCAGCGAATCCCGTAATCGTCGCCGACCATGATCTGAAAGCGCCGCCAGCTATAGTCGAGCGCGGCCGCGAATTGCGCCCGCCATTCCGGGGTGACATCGTCCTCGCGGAAATGGCCGAACGGGCTCCACTGGCCGCCGGCGATGTTGGAGGTCGTGTCGGGCGGCAGCGCCGCCGTGTAGATCGTGACCGGGAAGCCCGCTTCCTGGACCAGCCGCGCGGTGGTGAGCCCCATCACGCCGGCGCCGATCACCGCGACCGGGCCGCGATGGCCCTGCAGGCCGAGCTGGGTGGCGAGCTTCGACGTGCCCCAGCTCAGGGTGATGCCGGCGCCGCCATGGCCGTAATTGTGGACGAGGCGCTTGTCGCCGAGCGGCTCGGCGCGGACGACGAAGCCCGCCGCGCGATAGGGGCGCAGGCCTGCAACGGTCCGGATCACCCGCCCGGGCGCGACGTCGACCGGCGGCAGGCAGCCTGTCGGCCTTGCCGACCGCACGGCCGTCGTCGCGCAACCGGGCAAGGCGAGCGTCGACGCGGCCGAGGCGAGGAAGGAGCGGCGATCCACGGCCGGACCGTAGCCGCTTGGCGCGTCGGCGAAAGCCGGATTTTCTAACGTCAGGCCTTAGCCAGGCTCAGGCGGCGCCCTCGATCACCTCCACGGTGACATTCTCGTTGGTATAGACGCAGATGTCGGCGGCGATCTTCATCGCCTTGCGGGCGACCGCCTCGGCATCCTCTTCATAGTCGAAGAGCGCGGTCGCGGCGGCGAGGGCGAAATTGCCGCCCGAGCCGATCGCGGCGACGCCGCTGGCCGGTTCGAGCACGTCGCCATTGCCGGTCAGGATCAATGTCACCTCCTTGTCGGCGACGATCATCATCGCCTCGAGGTTCCTGAGATATTTGTCGGTCCGCCAGTCCTTGGCGAGCTCGACCGCGGCGCGCATCAGCTGGCCGTTGAACTGCTCAAGCTTGCGCTCGAGCCGCTCGAACAGGGTGAAGGCGTCGGCGGTCGCGCCGGCGAAACCGGCGATCACCTTGCCGTCGCCGATGCGGCGCACCTTGCGCGCATTCGGCTTGATCACCGTCGACTGCAGCGACACCTGGCCGTCGCCGGCGATCACCGCCTTGCCGTTCTTGCGCACGCCGACGATGGTCGTGCCGTGCCAGCTTTCCATTGATCAACTCCCGCTCTGGTCACCGGCTATTTGGGAAGAGCGCTGCGGCGGTGCAATGGCCGGGATGACGAACCGATCTGGATCGTCATCCCGGCCACTGTGAGCCAAAAGGGGTCAATAATTGAATCGCGCCGAGATGCCGATCGTCCGCGGCTCGTTCACGAAGGCGGTGTTGTTGTTGAAGTCGATGCCGCCTTTGAGGTTGTCCTCGTTGGTGATGTTGCGACCGAACAGGGCGACCTCCCAGCGGCCATCCTGCGCCGCATAGCCGATCCGCAGGCCGCCCTCGATCTGGCCGTCGGTGATGAACTCGCGCGATTCGTAGAGGAAGAAGTTGGTCCGGCCCTGATAGGCCCAGTCGGTGTAGACGAAGATCTCGCCATTATTGCCGACCGGCATCGCCCAGCGCGCGGTCACGTCGAAGATCCAGTTCGGCGCGTTGGGGAAGGGATTGCCGTCGACCAGGGCGCGATTGGCCCCGCCGATCGAGACGATCGGATCGAGCACGGTGCACTGGGCGCAAATGCCGACGGCCAGCGTATCGTCGCGGATCTCGGTGTCGTTATAGCTGACGCCCGCCGTCAGCAGGAAATTGCGGCCGAGCCGGAACTGGCCGTCGAGCTCGAATCCCCAGGCCCGGCCCTGGTCGGCATTGACCAGCTGAACGAGGTTGCCGGCGCCGCCGACCGCGGTGAATTGCGGATCCTCGACCCGATAGTGGAAGACCGCGCCGTTGAGGCGCACCCGGCGGTCGGCGAGCTCCATCTTGAAGCCCGCCTCGTAGGACATGATCCTTTCCGATCTTGCCACCGAGGGCGGCGCGAAGAAGGCGACGTCGCGCCCCTGGATGGTCGGAGCGCGGAAGCCGTTGGCGACGCGGGCGTAGAGGCGGATGTCGGGCGCGACCTCGGCCATCGCCGACACGTCCCAGCTGAGCCGGTCGTCGCCGACGCTGCGATCGTTCGGGGCGGCGCCGGAGACGACCTCGAAATCCTTCTCGTCGTCCGTGTAGCGCAGGCCGGCCGTCAGGTTGATGCCGGCCGCCACCTCCATGCCGACCTGCCCGAACAGAGCCCAGCTTTCGTTGCGATGGCGCACGGCGACCGGCGGCGGGAAGGTGAAGCCTTCGGTCAGGACGGTGAAGTCGCTGTCGAAATAATAAGCGCCGACCTGCCAGTCGAACGTCCGCTCGCCGCTCGACGCGAGCCGGATCTCCTGCGTGGTCTGCCTGAGGTCGATCGAATCCTGGGTGTCGGACGGGAAGGGGATGAAGCCGGGGCCGGTGGGATTGCCACCGTCGATGTCGCCGCGGCTGAACCCCTCGCTCTCATTATGGGCGGTGATCGAGGTCAGGGTCGCGCCGTCGAACTCATATTCGGCCCGGAGCGACGCGCCCCACACTTCATAGTCCGCGGGATTGCCGCCGCCGGCATCGTAGAACACCGTCTCGCGGTCGTAATTGGCGTTGAGCTCATTATTGCCCGGCCCGACGATGTTGGCGCGGAACAGGGTGCTTTCGCCGTCGAGGTTGCGATATTGGGCGAGCGCCAGCAGGCTCAGCCGCTCGGTCGGCGTGAACAGCAATTGGGCGCGGGCGGCGAAATCGGAATAGCCGCCATAAGCATCGTCCTCGCCGGTGAAGCCATTGTCGATGAAGTCGCTGCGCCGCTGCAACATCACCGAGACGCGGCCGGCGAGCCGGTCGGCGACGAGCGGCCCGCCGACGCCGGCATCGAATGCGAGCGTGCCGTGGCTGCCATAGCTGACGGAGGCCCGCGCCGAAAATTCGTTGCTTGGGCGGATCGTGTCGATCTTGACGATGCCAGCCGGCGTGTTGCGGCCGAACAGGGTGCCCTGCGGGCCGCGCAGCACCTCGATCTGCTGGACGTCGAAGATCGGGAAGCTCTTGAGCGTGACATTCTCCATCACGACGTCGTCCATCACCACCGAGACCGGCTGCGAGGCGGCGAGGTCGAAATCGCTGTTGCCGAGGCCGCGAATGTAGAAGCGCGGCGCGACCCGGCCGTTGGAGCTCTCGACGAAGAGGCCGGGCACGCGGGCGGCCAAGGCGGTGACGTCGGCGCCGGCGTCGAAGATGCTCTGGACCTGGTCGGGCGAGAGCGTCGCCACCGAGACCGGAACGTCCTGGATATTCTCCTCGCGCCGATTGGCGGTGACGTAGATGGTCTCGGACTCGTCAGCCGCCGTTGTGGCCGGCGATTCCTGAGCGAGCGCGGGCTGCGTCAAACCGGCGGCGGCGATGATGAGAAAGCTGGCGCCATGCCAGCGACGGATCGGGCCCATGTTGACCTCCCCCTGGCGAAACCGGCCTCTGCCGATTTCTGGAGCCGGCACTCTGTGGTGAAGCCGGGCGCATGGCGAGTCGCAATCCGAACGGCGGCGGTCGGGCGCGCGCGTTTTTGCGTCATTGTTGCAACGAAACGACAGCTTGATGCCGAGCGCGGCTAGCCTTGCGCCGCCGCGACGATCGCCAGCCAGGCCGCCTCGTCGATCACCTCGATGCCGAGCTCGGCCGCTTTCTTGAGCTTCGAGCCGGCGCCGGGGCCGGCGACGACAAGGTCGGTCTTGGCCGAGACCGAGCCTGCGGTCTTGGCGCCGAGCGATTCCGCCTGCGCCTTGGCCTCGTCGCGCGACAGCGCTTCGAGGCTCCCGGTGAAGACGATCGTCTTGCCGGTGACGGGCGAGTCGCGCACTTCGTGGACGACGTCCTCGACTTCGACGCCGGCCGCCAGGATCGCATCGACGACCGCCTGGTTGTGCTCCTCCTCGAAGAAATCGAGCAGGGCATTGGCGACCTCGGGGCCGATATTCGGCGTCGCGACCGCCTCGACCACCGCCTTGTTGCGGCGCTGGAGGAACTTGCGCTCCTCCTCGCCGAGCACCGGCTGCGTGTCGCGCCGCAAGGCGAGCGCGTCGTCGACCATGTGGCGGAAGGCGGACCAGCTGCGATAGCGGCGGGCGAGATCGCGGGCGGTGACCTCGCCGACATGGCGGATGCCCAATGCGAACAGGAAGCGGTCGAGCGGCGGCGTGCGGCGGGCGTCGATCGCGTCGATCAGATTCTGTGCGGAGATCTCCGCCCAGCGCTCGCGGCTGAGCAGCTGCTCCTTGGTCAGAGTGAAGATGTCGGCCGGCGATTCCATCAGACCGTCGCGAAAGAAGCTCTCGATATGGGTGATGCCGAGCCCCTCGATGTCGAGCGCGTGGCGGCTGACGAAATGGCGCAATCGCTCGACCCGCTGGGCCGGACAGATCAGGCCGCCGGTGCAGCGGACGTCGACCTCGCCCTCCTCGCGCACCGCGTCCGAGCCGCATTCGGGGCATTGGACGGGGAATATGTAGGCCGGCCGGTCCTCATCCGGGGTCAAATTCTCGAGAACCTGCGGGATCACGTCGCCGGCGCGCTGGATCCGCACCCGGTCGCCGACTCGTACGCCCAGCCGCTCGATCTCGTCCTTGTTGTGCAGCGTGGCATTGGTGACGGTGACGCCGCCGACGCTGACCGGTTTCAACCGCGCGACCGGGGTCAACTTGCCGGTGCGGCCGACCTGGATGTCGATCGCCTCGAGCAGGGTCTCGGCCTTCTCGGCCGGGAATTTGTGCGCGATCGCCCAGCGCGGCGCCCGCGACACGAAGCCCAGCCGTTCCTGCCAGTCGAGCCGGTCGACCTTGTAGACGACGCCGTCGATGTCGAAGCCCAAATCGGCGCGCTTGCGTTCGATGCCGCGATAGAAGGCGATCAGGTCGGCAAGGCTGCGGACGCAGGCGATGTCCTCGGAGATCGGCACGCCCCAGCCGGCGATCGCCCGCATTACGCCGAGCTGGGTGTCGGCCGGCAGCGCCGACACCTCGCCCCAGCCATGGGCGTAGAAGCGCAGCGGCCGCGACGCGGTGACCGCGGCATCCTTCTGGCGCAGCGAGCCGGCGGCGGCGTTGCGCGGATTGGCGAACTGGCGCGCTTTCTCGGGATCGTCCGCCTCGGCGAGCATGCGCGCGTTCAAGGCCGCGAAGTCGGCCTTGGACATGTAGACCTCGCCGCGAATCTCGAACACGTCCGGCGCCTCGCCCTGCAGCCGTTGCGGGATGTCGGCGATGGTCCGGACATTGTCGGTGACGACCTCGCCGGTGGTGCCGTCGCCGCGGGTGGCGGCCTGCACCAGCGCGCCTTTCTCATAGCGCAGGGAGCAGGACAGGCCGTCGATCTTCGGCTCGGCGGTGAGCGCGAGCTCGGCATCCTCGGCCAGGTTCAGATAGCGGCGGATCCGGGCGAGGAAATCGGCGACATCCTCCTCGGCGAAGGCGTTTTCCAGGCTGAGCATCGGCAGCCGATGCCTGACCTTGGCAAGATGCGCCGCCGGCGCCGCGCCGACCTGGCGCGACGGGCTGTCGGCGCGGACCAGATGCGGAAATTCGCGCTCGAGCTCGGCATTGCGGCGGACGAGCGCGTCATAATCGGCGTCGGAAATCTCCGGCGCGTCGTCGGTGTGGTAGAGGCGATTGTGGTAGGCGATCTCGCGCGCGAGGCGCTCCAGCTCGGCGGCGGCTTCCTGCTCGTTCATGCTTCCAGATCACCCTCGCCGTGAAATTCCGCTACGACCTCGATCCTGCCGACGATCGCCCGATTGAATCGACCCAGCTCCTCGGCCGGTATCCAATATTCCTGGTGCGCGCGGCCGCCGGCGGTTTGCACCTCATAGGCATCAAGGAAGTCACGACGTACCGCGAAACGGGTAACAAAGCCTGAGCCGCTGGCGCGCACGTTCCAGTCCCGCGCGATCTTGACGGCATAGGCCTCGGTCGTGACCGGATAGAAGATCGGCTGTTCGGGCAATCGCGGGGGAAAGGCGCGCATGTCCGCGCCTCTGATAAGCGCAAGCTCCCTTGGGCCCACCGGACGCCAGAGGACGACGGTCTCTGCCTCATTCACAGCGCGACGCCCCAGATCCGTGGAAAGGTCAGCAGGACCGCAAGCGACCAGGCAGCCATTTTCGAGGCCAGGGCCAGGTCTGGACGAGTGAAAAGCGCGAGACTGTCGACGCCGTTGCGGATGGCGACGATCAGGGCTGCGGGGAACCAGGCTGCCGTCAGCCACTCTGCCGGTCCCATCGGCCCGATGCGAGTCGGAAAGTCTCCGGCGCCGAAAAGGCCCGCGATGACCATTAAGTTCGCGGGAATGAGGATGATGATCGCGATCGTGGAGACTGCAGCGATCAACGCCGCGAAAGCCATCAGCAGCATCGACCCGGTCAGCTCGGCGGCATTGCGAAACGCTATTCGAGTCACGCCGCCTCCAGCAGCCGTGTCGCCTGCGCTCTCGCCTCGTCGGTGACCTGCGCGCCCGACAGCATCCGCGCGATCTCCTCGCGGCGCCGCGCGTCGTCGAGGCGGTGGACGCTGGTGCGGGTGACCAGGCCGTCATGGCTCTTCTCGATCATCAGGTGGCTGTTGCCGCGCGCGGCGACCTGGGGGCTGTGGGTGACGACGAGCAATTGGGCGCCTTCGGCCAGCCGGTGCAGGCGTTCGCCGATCGCGCTGGCGACGGCGCCGCCGACGCCGCGGTCGATCTCGTCGAAGATCATCGTGCCGGCGCCGCCCTGCTCGGCGAGCGCGACCTTGAGCGCGAGGATGAAGCGCGACAGCTCGCCGCCCGAGGCGATCCTGGTGAGCGGTCCGAACGGCGCGCCCGGATTGGTCGAGACCTCGAACTCGACCCGGTCGCGGCCGGCGGCGCCGGGCTCGGCGGCGGCGAGGCCGGTGCGGAAGCGCGCCATGTCGAGCTTGAGCGGCGCCAGCTCGGCGGCGACCGCGGCGTCGAGCCGCGCCGCAGCCGCGCGGCGCGCCGCGCTCAGCGTCTCGGCGGCCGCATCATAGTCCTGGCGGGCCGCGGCCAGTGCGGCTTCGTGCGCGGCGAGCCGGTCGCCGCCGGCGTCGATCGCGGACAGGCGGCCGGCGAGCTCCTCGCGCAGCGCCGGCAGTGCGTCCGGCTCGACCCGGTGCTTGCGGGCGAGGCCGCGGATGTCGAACAGCCGCGTCTCCGCTTCCTCGAGCCGCGCCGGATCGAAGGCGAGAGCAATGCGGGCGCGCTCGAGCGAATCCTCGCCCTCCGACGCCTCGATCACCGCCCGGTCGATCGCGGCGAGCGCCGCGGCGAGCGCCTCATGTTCGGGCGCGATCCGGTCGAGCCGGCGCGCCGCCTGGCGCAGCAAGGCGAGGCCGCCCTCGGACC
>JAYRLF010000208.1:0-7507 GCA_041905385.1 Allosphingosinicella sp. | reverse complement strand
TGATGTTGAGCGAGAATGAAAGCCGGGACGCGCGGCTCGACATGCTGTGCGGGCATTTCTTCATCGAGCCGCCCCATGACCGGCTGATCCGCGACTATCTGCCGACCAATTTGGTGGTCCGGGCGATGGAAAATGGTGGCGAGGCGGACGGCGGCGCTGCGGGCCACCTGGCCAGCCTGCTCGGGCTGATGCGGATGGAATCCGCCGGCGACAGGCCGGGCGGCTCCGCGATCCTCAACGCGCTGTCCTCGGCGCTGTTCACGCTGGTCCTGCGCGCGGCCAGCGAGGCCGAGCAGGCTCCGGAGGGGCTGCTGGCGCTGGCCGGCCATGCGCGGCTGGGGCCGGCGATTTCCGCGATGTTCGCGGAACCGGCGCGGCCCTGGACCCTCCCCGAACTGGCGGCGCTGTGCGGCATGTCGCGCGCAACCTTCATGCGCCATTTCCAGGACCGGCTTGGACGATCGGCCGCCGACCTGCTGGCCGATATCAGGATGAGCCTGGCCGCCAACGCGCTGAAGAAGCCGGGGACGAGCACCGAAGCGGTGGCCGACGCGGTCGGCTATCAATCGGTCGCCGCCTTCCGCCGCGTGTTCGCCGGCCGAATGGGCATGACGGCGGGCGAATGGCGTCGCCGCGTGCGCGAGGGCGGCCGGAGATCAGAGTGATCCCTTTGAGCATGCATTTGAGCATATCCAGTCTCGAAAGCAGCATCGTGTGGGCCTAGCAACAGGAAATGTCCAAGCCCATGCACAAGGAGGAAAATCCCATGAAAGCGATTGTCGTGAGCGATCAGGCCACGGGTACGGCCGGAATGAAGCTGGCGGAGCGGCCCGCGCCGGAGCCGGCGATCAACGACGTCATCGTCCAGGTCCACGCGTCCGGCTTCGTCGGGACCGAGCTCGAATGGCCCTCGACCTGGACCGATCGGCTCGGCCGGGATCGGACGCCGTCCATCCCGGGGCACGAAGTCGCGGGCGTGGTCACCGCGCTCGGTTATGGCACGACCGGCTTTTCGATCGGGCAAAGGGTATTCGGTCTCACCGACTGGTCGCGCGACGGCACGCTCGCCGAATATGTCGCGGTCGAGGCCCGCAACCTCGCGCCGCTGCCGGGCGACGTCGATTTCGCGATCGCCGCGAGCCTGCCGATCTCGGGCCTCACCGCGTGGCAGGGGCTGATCGAGCACGGACGACTTCGCGCCGGCCAGCGCGTGCTCGCGCATGGCGCGGGCGGCGCCGTCGGATCGATGGTGGCGCAGCTCGCGCGCGAGTTCGGCGCCTATGTGATCGGCACGGGGCGCGCCCGCGATCGCCAGGCGGCGCTCGATTTCGGCGCGAACCTGTTCGTCGATCTCGACCATGAAGCGCTGGAGGATATCGGCGAGGTCGATCTGGTGTTCGATCTGATCGGCGGCGAGATCGGCAACCGTTCCGCGCGGCTGGTGCGCCCGGGCGGGACGCTCGTGTCCGCCGTCGGTCCATCGGAGGTGCGGCCCGCAAATGGCCTGGCGATCGACTTCGTCGTAGAAGCTGATCGCAACCAGTTGGGCGAGATTGTTCGGCGGGTCCGGGAAGGGCGGCTGCGGCCGCACATCGGCGTCGTCGCGACGCTCGACGATGCGGTTGCCGCCTTCAACCAGAGCGAGCGGCGGCCGGGGAAGACGATCATCCGCGTTCGGACTTGAGGAGATCTGGCAATTCCTAACCTCCCTGTTGCCGCAGGCGAGGGGGAGGGGGACCAGCCGTAGCCGAAGGCTGGTGGAGGGGCTTTCCATCGCCGTCAGCCCCTCCACCACGCTTCGCGCGCGATGGGCAGGTTCGGCCCGCACCGCGGGCCGAAGCGATGTCCGGGGGAAATCGCGAGAATTGTCGCATTGTCATGACCCTGCTTCTCCGGGCGGCGGCCCGACCCGGTCTTGCCGCCGTCGATCAGCGCCCCGGCCGGGTGACGCGCTGCCGTTCCACCGTCTCCGTCGCCGTCTCGGTCTCGGTGACGCCGTCGGGGCTTCCTGGTCTCCAGCCGCGTCACCCCGATCCGTCCGGCGCCTCACCGTCCCTGCGGCACAAACGAAAGCGCGGCCCGCCGCGGCGCGGCACTGGTAATCCGGCCTTTCATTCCTATATCGGTGAGACCGCTCCCCACGTTTCAGGCGCTGGAGCGGCTGAGAGATGATTCGTGCTCCCGTCTGACCGAGGAGCCGAGCGATGATCCCTTCCCCCGACACGATCCGCAAGCTGCCGAAGCGCCGCCCCTTTGCGCCGCTCAAGGCGACCCGGCCCGCGGCCAACGCCGCCAAGCGCGCAATTCCCATCTCCGCGCCGCAGGCCGGCGTCGAGCAATGGGAGAATGAAGGCGGCCATCTCCGCGGCGAGCGCGCGGCCGCGATTCGCTCGGCCGACGCTCCGCCGGTCGAGTCCGGACGGCCCGGACAAGACCTGGAAGCGATGAAGGCCCAGTTCGCCGCCGATTTCGCCGACGGGCTGATCGGCCGGAACCACAACACTTACCAGCATCGCGCGCGCGTCCTGCGGCAATTGTCCCGGCCCGAATCCGCGGACTAGAGCGCCGTGCGCGATTTGTGAATCGCACCCGCCACTCTAGGTTTTTGTTGTCGCATCGTTTTTGCGGAAAACCGGAACCCACTTTTCCGCGCGATGCTTTAGCGACGTCCCCGAGCGCCGCAATCCCTTTGCGGCGCCGGTCATCCCGTTCATCCAGCAAGGAGCAAATCATGGCCAAAGGTCAGCAACGCGGCAACAAGGAAGCGCGCAAGCCGAAGAAGGAAGGGCCGCCGAAGAAGAACGCTTCGAACCCCTCGATCAAGGGGATCCTGGCCGCCGCAGCGAAGAGCTGAGCCGACAGCCCGCCTTCCTCCACCGTCGAAAGGATCGAACCATGCAGCTGTCATCAGCCCTTTGCCGTGCCCAGGAGGCCCATCAGCGCGATCGCGCGGATGGCGCCACGCTGGAGAATGTCCGGATCATCGCCGCCGGCGCCGCCGCTGCCTGGGGCCTGGAGGCGCTGAGCGCCGAACGCCGCGAGCAGCGCGCGCTCCGAGTCCGCGCAGTCGCCAATGCTGCCGCGGACCAGCGCGCGCTCGAGGCGCACGAGCGGTCGTTCAGCGAGAATCCCGATCGCGGCTTCGAGAGCCGCTGACGCATCGGCCAGCGCCCGGTCCATCGGCAGTCCGGTTTTCAAACAAGAGGGCGCTTGCCCGCCCATGCCAGTCGGAGCGCTCGACCGGGCTCCGCTCGAGCCTCAGGCCTGGCCGCCGTCGCGCAGGCGCCAGGGCAGGCTCGGCAGCTTCACCATCTCGCGGCTGCAGAGCCGGCAGCGGCTGACGAAATAGCCCTGTTCCCAGTGGCTGTACTGGAGGTCCGGCACATGCCTTCCGAACCAGTCGTGCAGGCTCATCGCTCGTTCTTCCGGCCGGCGGCACTGCGATTCACCTGGGCAAGCGCGTCGGCGAGGTTGGAATAGGAATAGCCGTCGACCTGGTAGCGGTGGGCCGGAATGCGGATGATGCCGTTGCGGGCCATCACGGCGCTCTCGGAATCGCCGTCGTACGCGGCCTCGCGCTCGCTCGTGTCGCGATAGATGCTGCCCATGGGTCACCTCGTGTCTTGGCAAGCGAGAGCGCG
The DNA here is from genome assembly GCA_041905385.1 of Allosphingosinicella sp. GTDB lineage: Bacteria > Pseudomonadota > Alphaproteobacteria > Sphingomonadales > Sphingomonadaceae > Allosphingosinicella. The sequence goes on along the minus strand of JAYRLF010000208.1, from coordinate 3,866 downwards.
TTCGTCTCTCCGTCACGGGGATGCTTGCAGGTTGCGCAGGTGATGGCCCGATATGGGGACTGGATCGGCGATGACAAGCGCGGAGCCGGCCTGCCGCAAGCCGCGCTGTCATCGCGTGCCGGTCCCTTGACGCGGCGCAACAATGCGCCGATGCCAAGGTCTTCGCACTCTCGATCGGAGAGTGCCAACGGCATCCAGGCAGCGCTGGCTCCCTCTTTGCGGTCGACGCATTCGTCGCTCTTTCCAGCCCGAGGACCGCCCAACATGACATTGAAATTCCGTCCGCTGCACGACCGCGTGCTCGTCCGCCGCCTCGAGGCGCAGGAGAAGACCGCCGGCGGCATCATCATTCCCGACACCGTCCAGGAAAAGCCGCAGGAAGGCGAGGTGGTCGCGACCGGCACCGGCGCCCGCGCCGAGGACGGCGCGATCGTGCCGCTGGACGTCAAGGCCGGCGACCGCATCCTGTTCGGCAAATGGTCCGGCACCGAGGTCAGCGTCGACGGCGTGGATCTGCTGGTCATGAAGGAATCGGACGTGCTGGGGATCGTCGGCTGACTCACTTCTCCCCCTCCCTGCACGCAGGGAGGGGTCGGGGGGTGGGTGCGTCTCCGAAATCGCACTGCCGATGGAGACCAACCCACCCCTAACCCCTCCCTGTATTCAGGGAGGGGGATTCAGTTCTCAAATTGATTGGACCCGGCCCTCCGCCGGGCCGCAACACAGGAAAAACAACATGTCAGCCAAGGACGTAAAATTCGCCCGCGACGCCCGTGAAGGGATCACCCGCGGCGTCGACATCCTCGCCAATGCGGTGCGGGTCACGCTCGGCCCCAAGGGGCGCAACGTCGTGCTCGACAAGAGCTATGGCGCGCCGCGGATCACCAAGGACGGCGTCACCGTCGCCAAGGAGATCGAGCTGAAGGACAAGTTCGAGAATATGGGCGCGCAGATGCTGCGCGCGGTCGCCTCGCGCACCCACGACCATGCCGGCGACGGCACCACCACCGCGACCGTGCTCGCCCAGGCGATCGTCCGGGAGGGGATGAAATCGGTCGCCGCCGGCATCAACCCGATGGACCTGAAGCGCGGCATCGATCTCGCCGTCATCCGCGTGGTCGGCGATCTCAAGGCGCGCTCGCGGCCGGTCTCGAACAGCGGCGAGATCGCCCAGGTCGGCATCATCTCGGCCAATGGCGACGAGATCGTCGGCCGCCAGATCGCCGCGGCGATGGAGAAGGTCGGCAAGGAGGGCGTGATCACCGTCGAGGAGGCCCAGGGCCTGGAATTCGAACTCGACGTCGTCGAGGGCATGCAGTTCGACCGCGGCTATCTCAGCCCCTATTTCGTCACCGATCCGGAGCGGATGGAGGTCGAGCTCGCCGATCCGTACATCCTGCTCTACGAGAAGAAGCTCTCCAATCTCCAGGCGCTGCTGCCGATTCTCGAGGCGGTCGCGCAGTCCGGCCGTCCGCTGCTGGTGATCGCCGAGGACATCGAGGGCGAGGCGCTCGCCACTCTGGTCGTCAACAAATTGCGCGGCGGCCTCAAGGTCGCGGCCGTCAAGGCGCCCGGCTTCGGCGACCGCCGCAAGGCGATGCTCGAGGACCTCGCCATCCTCACCGCCGGCCAGATCGTCTCCGAGGAGCTCGGGCTCAAGCTCGAGAATGCGACGATCGACATGCTCGGCACCGCCAAGCGCGTCACCATCGACAAGGACAATACGACCATCGTCGACGGCGCCGGCGCGGCCGAAGCGATCAAGGCCCGGGTCGATTCGATCCGCCGGCAGATCGAGGACAGCAACAGCGAATATGACATGGAGAAGCTGCAGGAGCGGCTCGCCAAGCTCGCCGGCGGCGTCGCCGTGATCAAGGTCGGCGGCCATTCGGAGATCGAGGTGAAGGAGCGCAAGGACCGCGTCGACGATGCGCTCAACGCCACCCGCGCCGCGGTGGAGGAGGGGATCGTCCCCGGCGGCGGCACCGCCCTGCTCTATGCCTCGCGCGCACTCGACGACATGGCCGGCGCCAATGACGAGCAGACGCGCGGCATCGACATCGTCCGCAAGGCGCTGCAGGCGCCGCTGCGCCAGATCGCCCGCAATGCCGGCCATGACGGCGCCGTCGTCGCCGGCCGGCTGATCGACGGCAACGACCAGAATCTCGGCTTCAACGCCCAGACGGAGGTGTTCGAGGACCTAGTCAAGGCGGGCGTCATCGACCCGACCAAGGTGGTCCGATCGGCGCTCCAGGATGCGGCCAGCGTCGCCGGGCTGCTGATCACCACCGAAGCGGCGATCGCCGAAATCCCCGGCGAGGCCCCGGCCATGCCGATGGGCGGCGGCGGCATGGGCGGGATGGGGTTCTAGGGGCTGCCCAGCGAGGGGTCCGAACCGCATTGCCAAGTCCGGCTCCGAGTCATCCCGGCGCAAGCCCATAGGCGTTAAGATAGGTGCCTTTTTGGCCCCTCCCCTTGATGGGGAGGGGTTGGGGTGGGGTGAACGTGCGAGACCAGCTCAGTGCAGGTGGAGACCTTCACCCCCACCCAACCCTCCCCCATCAAGGGGGAGGGCCTTGCAGAGCGCTTATCTTGATGCCTATGGGCGAAAGCCGGGACCCATGAACACCGCAGCATCCAGCTCACGCTAGCCGTGTTCATGGATCCCGGGTCGAGCCCGGGATGACTCAAAGGGGGTCAATCTGAAGGGCTACGCCACCCCAACCTAGCTCGCCGCCGCCCTTGCCCAGGCCGCCTCGGAAATCGCCGCCTCGACAGCGGCCAGATCCGCCTCGCTGCGCAACGCGATGTCGATCGGCCGGCCGCCCAACCCCTCATGACGGGTGTTGAGAAAGTCGCACACGGCCTCGACCGTCACCAGCGCCGCCTGCGCCGACTTCACGACGCGGCCTTGCCGCACCTGCGCGTCGAGCGCGAGGCGCGGCGCCGATTTCCGGAACGCCACGCTCAACGCGCTTCGCCCTTGCGGCCGCCGGGACTGCCGCGGCCGGGCGGGGCGACGAGCTTGCGCAGCGGCTGCGGCCGCCGCAGCGCCTCGCGCTCGCCCTCGGTCGCCGGCCCGCGACGGGGCAGCAGGAAGGGCGCGGCCTCTGCCGCCTTGATGCTGCAGCGGCCGGCCAGATCGTAATGGATGAGCCGCGATTCCGATGTGAGGGCGGCGCGCGCCATCGCTTGCTCCGCGCGGCCTCGGCGAAGCCAATATCTCTGTTCCATGTCGATCACCTTGGTGGGCAAGCGGGAGCTCAGCAGAGTCTCTCAGTCACTGGATGCTTGCGGAAAAAAACGCAGGTGATGAAAAGAACCTAGCAGGTTTGCGGGCCGGTGGCGAACTTAATCGGGGCGCGCCAAGCTTGACCGCGCCGGCGCCGTCACCCCGCCTCCACCGCATAATCGTCGCCGTAGAATTTGGCGGTGCTGCGGGTGTGGAAGGTGATCGCCCTGATCGGATCGTAATGCGGCGTGCCCAGGCCCGGCAGCACTTTGAGCAGCTCCTCTTCCCACAGATAGACCGCGATCGGGAAGGAGACGCGCGGCGCGTGGCGGTGGGAGCCGTCGCGGGGCTTGCCGACGCGGTGGGTGGTCGAGGGCAGGCGATCGTTGCTGATCCGCTGCATATAGTCGCCGGTGTTGATGATGATCGCGCCCGGCGGCGCATCGAGGCGCACCCAGGCGCCGCTGCGATGGTTCCACACCTGCAGCCCCTCGGCGCGCGTCGCCGGCAGGATCGTGAACAGGTCGACATCCTCGTGGCCGAGCAGCCGGCCGGCGCCGGATTCGTCCTGGGCGCCGGTCATTGGCGGATAATAGTTCGCCCTGAGGCCGAAGTTCGTCTCGGTCAGCCGGGC
>JAYRLF010000207.1:0-7579 GCA_041905385.1 Allosphingosinicella sp. | reverse complement strand
GGGGAAGTGGGCGAGTTGGTCTGCACAAGACCTTTCCCCAGCATGCCACTCTATTTCTGGGGCGATGCCGACGGCAGCCGCTACCGGGACTCCTATTTCGCCGAATGGCCGGGCGTCTGGCGGCATGGCGACTGGCTGACCATCGCGGCTGATGGCAGCTGCACGATCTCGGGCCGCAGCGACGCGACGATCAATAGGCACGGGGTGCGCATGGGCACCGCCGAGATCTACGCCGCCATCGAGGGGCTTCCGCAAATCGCCGACACGATGATCGTCGATGTCGAGAGCGAGGAGGGCGGCAGCCAGCTCATTCTGTTTGTCGTGCCGGTCGAGGGCGAGCAGGTCGACGCAGGTCTGGAGACAGCCATAGCGGCGGCGATTCGCACCGGCCTGTCGCCGCGCTTCGTGCCCGACCGACTGATTGCCGCGCCAGGTATTCCCCGTACGCTTTCTGGGAAGAAGCAGGAGCTGCCGATAAAGCGGCTGTTCGCCGGCTGGCCGATCACCAAGGTCGTCAGCGCCGAGGCGACCGCCACACCCGAGATCCTGCCCTGGTATATCGATCAGGCGCGGCGCTGGCAGCACGATGCGGCGCGAGCCGCCCAAGCGCGCTCGCAGGAGGCGTCGTGAAGTCCGGCGTCATTTGCGCGGGGCTGATGGGTGCGGAGATCGCGCTGGTCGCCGGCTGGGCGGCAAGGGGCGCGGGCCGGATCGAGGCAAGCGGCAATGGACAGGAAAAGGCGTAAGGCGATGGTGATCCACGACGCGCCGCCCGCCGGCGGGCGCACATCACCAGGCCGGAACGTCAATCGCGCCTTCGTGCTGGGAATGCTCTGCTTCGTCTACGTCCTGAACTTTCTCGATCGCCAGCTGGTCTCGATCCTGGCCAAACCGATCCAGGATGGTTTGCAGATCACCGATGGCCAGCTCGGCTACATCACCGGCTTCTACTTCGCCCTTTTCTATTGCTTCATCGCGATCCCGGTCGGCTGGCTGGCGGACCGCACCAATCGCGTAAAGGTCCTCGCACTCGCCTGCGGCCTGTGGAGCGGGGCGACCACCGCTTGCGGCCTGGCGGCCAATTATGGCCAACTGGTCGCTGCCCGGATGGCGGTGGGCATCGGCGAGGCCGGCGGCGTGCCACCGTCCTATGCGATCATATCCGACACCTTCCCGCGCGAGCAGCGGGGCACGGCGATGGGCATCTTCAATCTTGGCCCGCCGATCGGCTCCGCCCTCGGCGTCGCCTTCGGTGCGTCGCTGGCAGCTGCCTATGACTGGCGAGTGCCTTTCTACCTCGTCGGCGGGATCGGTGTGCTCACCGCTGTTCTCGTCTACGCCCTCGTGCCCGAACCGGTGCGCGGCCGCTTCGATCCCGGCCCTGCCCCTGCGGCGCCGGAACTGAGCTTCGTCCAGGCGATCCATGGCTTTTTCAGCAACAAGCTTCTCGCGGTCGCTGCGCTCGCCAGCGGCGGGGCCAATTTCATCACCTACGGGCTCAGCAACTTCGCCACCCTGTTCCTGATGCGCGAAAAAGGCATGACGCTGAACGAGGTTGCGATCTGGTATGCACTGGCCGTCGGCCTGGGCATGGGCACGGGCATCTTCGTGTCGGGCCGGCTGGTCGATCGCTTCGCCGTGCGCGACAAGGCCGCTTATGCCACCATCCCCGCGCTGTCGCTGGTGCTCGCGCTGCCCTTTTTCCTTGGCTTTGCCACGGCGGATCGCTGGGAGGTCGCGCTTGCCCTCCTGTTCGTACCTTTGTTCCTCAACTCCTTTTTCCTCCCAGCGACGGTGACGTTCGTCCAGGGCGAGGTGGCGCCGGGCGCGCGGGTGATTTCGGGCGCGCTGCTGCTGCTCGTCATGAACCTGATCGGGCTCGGCCTCGGCCCGACCTTCGTCGGCCTGGCGAGCGACTTCTTCCGTCCCGACTATGGCGCGCATTCGCTCCGGATGGCGTTTTACGCGCTGGCGCCGATGTACCTCGTCTCCGCGCTGCTGTTTCTGTGGCTCGCCCGGCTGATCAAGCGATCGTCTCCGGCGGGCGCCGCATGAGAGCCGCTGAAGACATAATGTCGGAACCGAGGAGAAGATCATGAAGCGCACCCATTGCGTCGCTATTCTCGCGGCGATCGCGATCGCCTGGATGGTTCCCGGCATCGCTTCGGCGCAGCCCCGGGGCTCGGCGCCGGACCCGGTCGCTCGCTGCGCTGCGCTGGCTCAGTTGCGCCTCGCGGACACCACCATCGCCAGTGCCGTGCTGGTGCCGGCACGGCCCACCCAGTCCACGGTCTCGGGGGAAGTGCCCGGCCATCGCAGCTTTTGCCGCGTCGTCGCCCGCGTGCGATCCGAACCCGGCTCCGACGTAGGGATTGAGATTTGGCTGCCAGCGGACGGCTGGGCCGGCGTCTTCCACGGCAATGGCAGCGGCGGTTTCGCCGGCACCTTTGTGCTCGGCTATGCCGGCATGGCCGAAGGCCTGCGGCGCGGTTTTGCCACGGCGACGACCGATGCGGGAACGGCACCGGCTTCGCCGCTGGAAGGCGAGGCCCTTATCGGCCGCCCGCGCCAATGGCGCGACTGGGGCCGGCTTTCGACCCATGTGATGACGACGACCGGGAAGGCGATCACGAGGGCGTTCTACGGTCGAGCAGCCTCCCGTTCCTATTACACCGGCTGCTCGACCGGCGGCCAAATGGGATTGATCGAGGCCCTATACTATCCGGAGGATTATGACGGCATCCTGGTGGGTGCGCCGGTCATCGACCGGACTTGGGGGCACGCGGCGGTGCTGTGGAACTACGCGGCGGCGAACCGCGCCCCTGGCCGGCTCCTGTCCCCGGCGAAGCTCGCCCTGCTCAACCGGGCGGCCATTTCCAGCTGCTGGCGGCAAGGGCATGGGGTTGCGGGCGATCGCTTCATCTCCAATCCGATGAGCTGCAACTTCGATCCGCAAGTCCTGCAGTGCAGCGGCGCCCCCTCGGACTCCTGCCTGACCGAGGGCGAGGTGGCGACCGCGCGCGCATTCTATTCCGGGCCGACCGACAGTGCGGGCAGGCCGAGCTATTTCGGCTGGCTGCCGGGCAGCGAGATGCCCGACACGTTCGGATGGTCCTTCCTGCAGACGCCGATCAGCGGTCAGCCGCCTTTCGGCGCGCTGTTCAAATGGGTCTTCGGCGCAGAATGGGACTGGCGGGGGTTCGACTTCGATCGCGACATGCCGATCGTCAACGCCCGCCTTGGCCCTGTCGTGAACGACGCGACGCGCGGCAGCCTGGCCGCATTCGCGGCGCGGGGCGGCAAGCTGATCGTCTTTCACGGCCTTGCCGACACGCTCGTCCCGCCGGGCCAGTCGGTCGCCTTCTTCGATCGCCACGCCGCGCAAATGGGTGGAGCCGCCCGTCTTTCCGACAGCGCGCGCCTGTTCCTGGCGCCAGGCATGATGCATTGCGGCGGCGGCACCGGACCGGATGCGTTCAACACCACGCTGGGCATCCCGCCCCGGCCGCCGTCCGACGATGCGCGGCATGACATGTTCTCCGCGTTGATCGCGTGGTCCGACCGGGGCGAGGCGCCAGATCGCATCGTCGCGACCAGATTCTCCAGCGAGGATCGCGGCCGGATCGACATGCAGCGGCCGCTCTGCCCCCATCCGCAGCGCGCGGTTTATCGCGGCATCGGATCAACGCAGGCGGCGGGCAGTTTCCAGTGCGAGGGACCCACCGGCCGATGAGATTGGCAGGGAGCAACTGACACGTTCGCAGCGGACCCAATGCAACCTCAATGGTATGAGCAGGGCCGGCCGCACCGGGCCCGAGGTCAGACGGAGGGGCAGCGCAACAGATCTCGCCGACTGTCGGCGTCTCCTTCGTCGATGGCCCTAAGGCGGGTGAATGCCCGGATTTCGTCGAAACACCGCAAGATCGGCCAGTCGGCCTTCGGTCAGATGCGACCTCTGCTGGGCCAAGCCGAACGCGTTGACCGACCCCCGCTCCTGTGGCAGTCGGCAGTGCGAAGCGGGTGTAGCTCAATGGTAGAGCAGAAGCTTCCCAAGCTTACGACGAGGGTTCGATTCCCTTCACCCGCTCCATTTTTCCCCAGCTCGAATATCGAATCCTCGACCTTGTCGGGCTCCGCGCAATAGCGCTGCGCCTGGTTCCATTCCTTCACCCGCTCCATTTTCGCGAAAGGCCGGACCCGTTCAATAGCGGTTGAGCAGCCGGTCGACCGTATCGTGCGCCTTGCTCTTGCTGTTGCGGGCGCCCTCCCCGCTCTCTTCCTCGAGCGCCGCACGGATCTCCTCGATCTGCCAGTCCGACAGATGCTCGATGCCGATGAACTGGCCGCGCGCCTCGTCGATCGCGCGCAGCAGCTCGTCGAGCTTCGCCTGCATCGCGGCGGCGTCGCGATTCTGGCTGTTCTGGATCAGGAATACCATCAGGAAGGTGACGATCGTCGTCGCGGTGTTGATCACCAGCTGCCAGGTGTCGGAATAGCCGAACATCGGGCCGGTGACGCCCCAGATCACGATCAGCGCGAAGGCGACGACGAAGGCGCCCGGCTGCCCCGCAATGCGCGCGATGGCGCCGGCGAAGGCGGTGAAGATGCGGTCGATCAGCTTGCCCAGCTTCATGGCCCCTCCAAAGCGAAGTTGCGCTGCCATTGTTCCCGGTGCGGAACGATGCGTCTGTTCAGATTCCCTCGAGCACGCCCGGTCGCCCCGCCGCCTCCAGCCGCTCCGAAAGGTCTTCGACACAGGAGGAAAGCACGGCCTCGTCGGTCGCCCGGATCACGAAATTCGCCCCGGCCCGCCCTTCCTTGAAGAAGGGATAGGAGCCGATCTGGCAGCCAGGATGAGCGGCTTCCGTCGCGCGCAGCAGATCGGCCACTTCGCTTTCGGGCACCCAGCAGCCGATCGTCCGCGACAGCATCGGCAGCCCGCCCTCGATCGTTCCCGACAGCGCCTCGAGCATCATCGCGGCGACGCGCGGAATGCCGGCGAGAATGAAGATGTTGCCGATCCTTATCCCCGGCGCGCCCGAGGCCTCATTCTCGATCAGCTCGGCGCCTTCCGGCACGCGCGCCATGCGCAGCCGCGCCTCGGTGATGCCGCCGCGGTCGCGATAATAGGCTTCCAGCGCCGCCCTCGCCTTGGGATGGACGACGACTTCGACACCGAGCGCGGCGGCGATCGCATCGACCGTGATGTCGTCATGGGTCGGGCCGATGCCGCCGGTCGTGAACAGATAGTCATGGGCATTGCGCAGCGCGTTCACCGCGTCCGCAATCGCCTCCATCCGGTCCGGCACCATTCGGACCTCGGCGAGCCGCACGCCCTGAAGGTTGAGCCAGGAACCGACCGCCGCGACGTTGCGATCCTCGGTCCGGCCAGACAGGATCTCGTCGCCGATCACCAGCAGCGCCGCCGTCCAGATCCGCTCGCTCGTCATGCACGGCCTCTAGAGCATCGTGCGCGACTTGTGAATCTCGCTCGATGCCCTAGCTTTTTGTTGACGCATCGTTTTTGCGGAAAACCGGTTCCCACTTTTCCGCACGATGCTTTGAGCCATCGAAGCCGCATGGTGCAAATTTAAGCATCCGGGCCTATATCGGCGGCATGACCGACATCATCATCGAGCGCGGCGATTCCGTCATCGGCCGCCACGGCAACATCAAGCTGCATGGCCCGGAGGGCTTCGAGGGCATGCGCGCGGCCGGGCGCTGCGCCGCCGAGATCCTCGACGCATTGGTGCCGCACGTCGTGCCGGGCGTGACCACCGAGGAGCTGGACGAGATCGTCTTCGCGGAGATGCGCGCCCGCGGCGCGGTTCCGGCGACTTTGGGCTATCGCGGCTATACCAAGAGCTGCTGCACCTCGATCAACCACGTCGTCTGCCACGGCATTCCGAGCGACCGCGCGCTCAAGGACGGTGACATCGTCAATATCGACGTGACGCCGATGCTGGAGGGCTGGCACGGCGATTCGAGCCGGATGTTCCTGGTCGGCGACGTCGGCATCAAGGCGCGGAAGCTGGTCCAGGTCACCTACGAATGCCTCATGAAGGGGATCGAGGCGGCCAGGCCCGGCAACCGGCTCGGCGATATCGGCCATGCCATCCAGACCCATGCCGAGGCGCACCGCTACAGCGTCGTCCGCGATTTCTGCGGCCACGGCCTGGGCCGGGTGTTCCACGACGCCCCGGAAGTGGTCCATGCCGGCCGCCCCGGCACCGGGCCCGAACTTCGGCCCGGCATGTTCTTCACGATCGAGCCGATGATCAACATCGGCAAGCCGGCCAGCAAGATCCTCGACGACGGCTGGACCGCCGTCACCCGCGACCGTTCGCTCTCGGCCCAGTTCGAGCATTCGGTCGGGATCACCGAGGACGGCTGCGAGATCTTCACCAAGAGTCCGAAGGGATACGACGCGCCGCCTTACCTGTAACAGGATTCCCCGATGCACCGCCTGATCCTCGCGGCACTATTGTCGAGCTCGATCGGCGAAGCTTCGGCTCTGGGCCAGGATCCGAGCCAGCTCGTCCAGAGAAGGCCGATCGGCGAACGCCGGGATTTCTTCCCGCCATGGGAAGGGTCGGGCGTGTATGTGTTCGGCCCCATCAGGATCGATCTCAATCGGAAGATCGAACTGTTCAATCCGATGCGTGGGCATCGGCTGGCCGACTGCTCGAACGACGAGTTTTTCTGCCTGACGAGTCGACGCGGCAGCCAACCGATTGGCGCGATCACGCACATCGTCGCGCCGCGCCGCTGCAGCGAGATAAACGTCGGCGATTTCTGGGTTCATGAAGGCGTGCGAACCGAGGTGCTGGCCCGCCTGGAACGGCCGCCGTCGAACACCCATCACTTTTCTCGGCCGAGGTTCGACTTCTATCTCGGCGACGAATCCAATCCCGGAATCGTCTACGAATATTGGGGCTACGAAGGGATCGTGGCCGTCTATCATGGTCTCAACGACCATGGCGCACTGGTCCAAGAGGTTCGCGGCGGACTTGATCCGCAATCACTTCCGCGGACGCATCATATGCAGCTGGTGACGTTGGACAGGTTTGCTGGTTGTCGGCACTGATGAGATCGACGCCTCTGCTCCCCTCCCTAGACCTAGGGAGGGGCTAGGGGTGGGTTTGTCTCCACCCGGCAGGGCCTATCCGGAGACGTACCCACCCCCTAACCCCCTCCCTGCGTGCAGGGAGGGGGAATCCACCATAAAAAAGCGCCCCAGCCGCAAGGCCGGGGCGCCATGCGGAAGCGTGTTCGTTCCTAGCGGCGCTCGCGCCGATAGGGGACGAACTCGCCGAGGAAGACGATGCCGGTCATCGCCCGGGACGGCAGATCAACCATGCGGATGGTGTCGACGCTGCACAGGCGGTTGTTGAACGGCCGGCTCACCATCGTGTCCCAGCGATTGAGCGAATCGGCGCCAGCGCGCGGCCGGTTCACGTAGATCGTGCTGCCGACCTCGTAGAGGATCGCGGTGTCGTCGATGATCCGGGTCGCGCGGACCCGGTGCATGTCGAGACAGTCGACCGGCTCGCCGGCAATGCGGTCGCCGATCGCGCGG
>JAYRLF010000206.1:0-7585 GCA_041905385.1 Allosphingosinicella sp. | reverse complement strand
AAAATTTACTGGTGCTGTGTTGACAAGCGTAATGATACCCGCAGCGTTTCGCGTGACCCGGCCGGGGAACAGGCTTTCATTGTCAACAATTTGCTGCGCAGTAGGCAGAATCGTTCCATTTTCCAGCCGAATATTCCAATAGGTCGCCGATGCGCGGAAGTTTAGGGGGCTGGAGGGTGAAAATACGATGCCGGCCGTCCACGATTGACCGGTCTGCGGGCCCAGTTCGGGGTTGCCGCCAGAAATAATTTGCGTTGCGGTTATTGCGCCGTTGCGTTGGGGGTCTCTCACCTGCGTCGTTCCCGAAGAGAGCACGAGAGGCCTGAACAGCTGCACGAGCAGAGGCGGCTTGAAAGCCGTGCTATAGGATCCACGCATCAAAATTGAGTGAAGCGGGCGGAGCTCGATGCCCGCGCCGACTGAGGTTCGGCCTCCAAAGTCCGAATATTCGTCATGCCGGACGGCGCCTGACAGCCTCAGAAGGTCGCCGTCGCCCCCCGGTGTGCGGTTGAGCACCGGGATCTGGAGTTCACCAAAGACAGCATAGTTATCACGCCTGCCAACGATGGTAGCGTTTTGAAAATCGACGAACGTATGCTCAAATTCTCCGCCTATTGCGGCCCTCACCGTGCCGGCCGGAAGCACCAACAACGGACCGCGCGCGATCGCGTTCGCTGAATAGAGATTGCTGTCGTAGGAGTTGCTGAACTGGTCGTCTGCAAGGAGCGTTTCGATCAGCGACCGTGAACCGCCCGGTCCATCTTGAAACACGTTCAGCGCCGTGTTCGGATCCGTCGAGTTTAGCGCTGCGACGATCCTGTCGGCGACCGGTTGGTTCGTTCTCACCCATCGCTGAGCGCTTCTCGCTGTCCACCCGGCAATCTCCAGATTCCAGGGCCCGATGGACCCACGAGCGCCCAGCAAAACCCTAGTGAATTCGTCCGTCGTACAGTCGCAGATGCGATAGGCGTCGGAAAAAGTGAAATCCACCCGCACAGCGACGCCGAACGGGTTGAAGGGGTTTTGGGCGCTGACCGTACGGGAAGCCGCCGGCAATGAATTTAGCGTTACTGCACCTGGCGATGCTCGCCGCGAGTTTCTAAAGTAGCTCAACTCCGTAAAAAGCTCGATGTCGCGAAATAGCTCATACGTGCCCTGCAACATCGCGCCGTAGCGCTCTCGAGCGCCAATTATTGAGTTGAGCGCCTGCGGTGAGCCCCTGTTGAGTTGGCCGGCGGTCGGGATAAAATCAGAACGAGCGAGCCCGATACCCGTGCTACCAATTGGCACGGCCGCAAACGTGGATGCGAGGCCGGGTAGAGGGGCGTTGTTTAACGAGTAGATGTTGCCAGGACGGGCGGCGTTTACACTTCGAGCATCTGGCCCACCAAATCTAGTAAAGTCAGAGCTAGCAGTTATTTCTCTCTCGGTACCCCGAAGCTCGGAATTTCTGGAATAGCTAGCCAGTAAGGTAACCGAGCCCCGTGTGCCCGAATGACCCCATGCAAGGCTGACCGTGTCCTCGCTATACCCAGCAGCCTGACCATGTCGAATATCGGCCTCAAACCCCCTGACATCGTTGCGAAGAACGATGTTGACCACACCACCCAAGCCATCGCCGCCGTAAACGGCCGACGACCCAGTCGGCATGACTTCCAGGCGTTGGATGACGCCAATGGGAACGGTGCTCAAATCAAAATAGCCGATTGAAGCTTGAAGTCCGCTGCTTGCAACTCGGCGGCCATTTAATAGTACAAGAGAAGTGCCCAGAGGTAGGCCGCGAAGCCGCGGTGAACTGCCGCCAAATGTACCCGTCTGCGTCGTCGTCTCGCTCGAATTGAGCGAAAGTTCGGGCAGATAGTTCAGTGCCTGCGCGGCGCTATTGGCTCCCGTTCTGTCGATGTCTGCGCGCGTCACGACCCTGACGGGCTGTGGGCCTTCCTGCGCGGCCGTGCCAAGCCGCGAACCAACCACCACGATGTCTGCACTGTCAGCGCTCTCGCTATCGGCCCCGGCGCCTCGGGCCTCGGCTTCCCCCGACCCTGGGGACTCCACGCGAACTAGGAATGCTCCCGAAGTATCCCGCACCACCGATGCGCCCGACCCCTCGACCAGCCGCTCCAATGCCGCCGGCGGCGTCAACGAGCCACTGACGCCCTGCGTCCGTCGCCCGCGCAGATCGGCCGCGGAATAGATGACCTCGACCCGTGATTGGCGGACGAACCGCCGCAGCCCGGCGCCGAGATCCCCGGCCGGGATGTTGAACGTCACCGGCGCGCCGCTGCCGACCTGCTGCGCCAAAGCCGGATGCGCAAACGCGCCGACCGATGTCGCTGCGAGCAGCCCTGCCAATAAACGTGCGTGCGTCTTCGTCATGGTCAACCCCCTCCGGGCGGCCGTCGTCATGCAGCCGTCTCAAGAGGGACATACGAACGTCCCGCGCAAATCCTCCTCCGACCCGCGACGGGACGGTTTCACCCTCGCTGCAGCCGCACCTCACTCGCCCCGCGCGGGACGGGCTGGACGCCGAAACCCTGCTCAAGCAAGCGCAGGAAACCATCGAGGTTGTTGGCGCGGAAGCTGCCGCTGATTGCGACGTCCGCGACGGAAGGATCGACGACCAGCTGACGCACGTTGTAGCGATTGAACTCGGCCGCCACGGCGGCGAGCGGCTTCTCCTCGAAGCTGAGCATGCCGTCGCGCCAGCTCAGATCCTGCTCGAGCGCGACCGCCGTCACCGCCTGCACCGCGACTGCGGCGGCCGGCGCCGCTTCGATCCGCTGGCCGGCGGCGACGAACACCAAAGGTGCCGCGCTCGCGCCGGACGCACGGTCGACCCGGACGCGCCCCTCGGTCACGGCGACGCTGATCCTGTCGCCCTGGCGCCGAACCGAGAATGCGGTGCCGATCGCCGTCACCCGATATTCGCCGGCATGGACAACGAAGGGCCTCGCGGCGTCATGGGCGACGGTGAAGAAGGCCTCGCCCTGGTCCAGCTGCACCTCGCGCTCGGCGCGCGTGAAAGCCACCTCGAGGCGACTGTCGGTGTTCAGCTCCACCCGCGAGCCATCCGCCAGCGGCAACCGCTGGAAACCGCCGACCGCAGTTGCATAGGACTGAGAGCCCGGCTGTTGGAGCATCTGCCAGGCCGGCACGGCCAGTGCGGCCAGCGCAGCGGCCGCCGCCAGGGGAAGATACCAGCGCAACGTCTTGTCGCGGGCACGTGTGATGTGGACGACGGTTCCGCCATCCTCCTCCTCGACCGCGTCGCCCGAATGCCCAGCGGGGGCCACAGCGCGCAGCCGATCCGCCTTGTTCCAGACCGTCTCGAGCCGGAGCATGGCGATATGATGAGCGGTCGAACTGCACCGCCATCGCTCGAGCGCGGCGGCATCCGCCTCGGTCCAGGCGTCGCCGTCGCGCCGCGCGAGCCAGGCGGCGGCCTCCTGCTCAAGCTCAGCCGCGGGCCTGGTCATGTCCCGGTTCCTGCATGCACTCATCCGCGGACTTGCCCGATTGATCGCCAAGGAACAGGCCGGCAAGCGCGCGCATCGCCTTGATCACCTGCTTCTCGACGGTGCTCTGCGAGACGCCGAGGCGCTCGGCTGTCTCGCGCTGCGACAAACCCTCGACCTTGCGCAACCAGAACACGTCGCGGCACCTTTCCGGCAGATCGGCCATGGCCCGCTCGAGACGGGCCAATTCCTCCCGGCCGCTCAAGACGCGATCGACCGGGACCTCATCAGACAATACGTCCAGCTCGTCCAAATCCGCCACCAGGTCGATCGTGACGACGCGCTGGCGGCGCAGCCGGTCAATCAAGAGGTTGCGGGCGACCTTGAACACGAAATGGCTGGCAGCGGTCGGACGGTCCTGCCGGCCCGCCTCATAGACGCGGACATAGACTTCCTGGCGCAGATCCTCGACGTCCGTCGCATTGGCAGCTGCCCGGCGCAGATAGGCAGTCAGCGCGCCCTCGAGCGGCAGCACCTCCTCGGCGAACCATTGATCGTGGCTTCTCATCGACCCCTCACGCACGCGAGTGGGCGCCTGGCCGACATGGGTGTCAACCCTTGCCGCGCCATCGGGCGCCAACGGCAGTCTGTGCCTGCCACGCCAGATTACACCCATTCATTTTGTTTAGTATATTGTATCGTACCGGCGCGATTTCTGGCGTTTCTACGCGGGCGTGGAGCTCGTTGCGATCTTTGCGCGAAATCTTCGCTTCGTCCGCACCCTGAAGGGCCTGCGGCAGGATGCTGTTGCCGACACGGCCGGGATCAGCCGCAGCTATTTGAGCCAGGTTGAGAGCAGAAAATTCGCCGTTTCGCTTCGCAAGCTTGAGCAGATCGCTGCAGCGCTCGGGGTCAAGCCATGGGTATTGGTCTACGAGGACATATCCGAAGAGGTCGTCGCAATTGCAAGCGTCGGCGCCCGTAACAGCAAGCTTGACCCTCCCAAATCGCGTTAAGTATATCGAACTACTCTAGACTAGAATGATCCGCGCGCGAGTTTCAGCGGCGCCGGATTTAACTTGGCCGTTCGTAATAACTTTGCATGGCAGATCCACGCGCAACTTGGCGACGTCTGGCTGGACGCTTGGGCAGAGACGGTAAACCTCGGTCTCGCCTGCGGCGCTGGCATTCGAACAGATCCATCGACTGATGCACGGCCTTATTCGCGCCATCGACGCGTTCGAGGATTCGGCGCTCGCCTGCAGCGACCTGCCCGCGCTTCGCCACCTACTCGACGCGGCCGCCAATGAGCTCGGCTTCCGCCATTTCGCGATCGTCCGCCATGTCTGGATCGCCAATGACAATGCCGGCTGGGACAGCCTCAATGATTATCCCGAAGGCTGGGCCGAGGAGTTCATCGGCCAGCGCCATTATCTCGGGGATCCGGTGCTCGGCGCGTGCCAGCGCGCGCTCCGGATCTTCCGCTGGAGCGACGTGCCGCGCCTGCTGCCGCTGAGCCGCGGCCAGCGCCACATTCTCGAGCGATCGAGCCGCTTCGGCATGGGCGAGGGCCTGACCGTGCCCGCCCATGTGCCGGGCGAGCCGCCGGCATCCTGCTCGTTCGCGCTGAAGCCGGGACACGCGCCGAGCATGACCCAGACGATGGCCGCGCAACTGCTCGGGCTGGTCGCCTGCGAGGCGATGCGCCGCCTCAACGGCTATCCCCTGGTCGGCCGGACGCCGATACTCAGCCCCACCCAGCGCGACTGCCTGGCGCTGATCGCGACCAGCCACAATGACAAGATGGCGGCCCGCAAGCTCGGCATCGCCCCCGAGCAGGTCGCCGACCATATCAAGAAGGCGCGCGACAAGTTCGGCGCAAGGACGCGCGCCGAGGCTGTGATGCACGCGCTGCGCGACAGCCAGATCTTCTATGCAGCTCCGCGGCCGCACCGGCGCCGGCGATGAGCCCTCGCCGCCCGACCGAACCGCCCTTGCCCCCCACGCAATCCGACCCGATACTGCCGCATTTGGGGGCCTCGTCTTGCCTTGACTTGACTCCTTGCCAAGGGCGGAAGATCGTGACGACGGGGAGGACAGTCATGACTGACGACGTGCGGCCCGAAATCTATGCCATTTCGGAACTGTTCGAGGCGGACCTTCTCAAGGGCCGCTACGACCCGGCCCGGGCGCCGGTCATCCCGGTCCGGTCCTTCGCCCTCGACCAGCCGATCGAGGCGGCCGCCGGCCCCGACGCGAGCTATGCGCTGCTCTCGGCCTGCCTGGCGAGCGCCACCCGCAGCCTGGACATCTATATCTACAACCTGACCGGCCAGCATATCGCCGACCTGATCCACGCGCGGCTCGCCGCCGGCGTCGCTGTGCGCATTCTCTACGACGTCAACGACATGAAGGGCGGCGAGGCCGGCCGGATCGACGCGCTCAGGGCGGCCGGTGCCAAGGTGCGCAAGGCGCCAAGCACCGGCCCCAGCAGCGTGTTCACCGTCTGCCACCAGAAGATCTGCATCGCCAACGGACGCCGGACCTGCCTCGGCAGCGGCAATTGGGGCGGCAGCGCCTTTCCCGAGACGGTTCCGAGGAGCTACACGAGATCCAATCGCGAATGGGTCGCGACGCTCGACGATGCCGGGCTCGGCGCCTGGTGGAGCGAGCTGTTCCAGGCCGACTGGGACGTCGCCGACGCCGCTTTGCCCCAGGATTTCGGGATCGAGGTCGAGACGCTTGACGCGCCCCTGTTCCGACCGGTCGGCGGCGGCAAGCCGCCCGGGCCCTTCCCGGCCTATCGCGGCGCCGCGGCCGGCGCCAAGGCGACGCCGATCCCCTCGCCCGACGCCTATCTGCGCAAGGTCGCGCCTTTGCTCGACGGCGCCCAAAAGCGCATCCTCGTCCAGCAGCAATATATATTGCCTCAGCCGAGCGTGCTCGACCTGCTCGCCCGGATCAGGAAGCGCCGCGACGCCGGCGCCGAGGTGCGGGTCATCGTCAGCCCGCAATTCCGCAAGGTCGGCGACACCGACAATTGGGAGCTGAGCCAGCAGGCGCTCGCGGCGCATGGCCTCGAGGATTGCCTGCGGGCGATGAACATCGACATCTTCAGCCATCTCCACAACAAGGGCCTGGTCGTCGACGACAAGGTGATCGTCTCCTCGACCAACTGGAGCGAGAACAGCCTGACCAGAGCGCGCGAGGCGGGCGTCATCCTCGAGGAGGCGGCGCTGGCCGACTATTTCGCGGCGATCTTCGATGCCGACTGGGCGCTCGCCTGGCCGTCCGGCGACGTCAAGCCGAACATGGCCGGGCTGATGCTCGAGGCCGCGATCACGCCGGGCGGCATGGACCGGCTGTCGCACGCCGACATCCTCTGATCCCGCAATCCGGGCCGGCGCGCACAGGCGCCGGCCAAGAACCAAGGAAGGATCCATCATGGCCCGCTTCGTGATCGCCAACCGCCGCACCGGCCTCCACCTCGAAGAGGAGCAGGTCCGCTCGCGCATGGCCGTCGCCACGACGCTCCACGACCTCAGCAGCGCCAATGTCGTCCAGGACCATGAGCCGACCGATCCCACCGCGCGCCGCGTGGTGCTGGTCGAGGCCGACCCCAACGAGGTCCAGACCAAGCTCGCCGCGCTGCCGAGCGACGTCATCGTCGAGCCTGAGATCATCCACCAGCCGATGGTCTTCCCGCCGCCCGACCTGCGCGGCGCCCAGCCGGCGCCGGCGTTGCCGATGAACGCGGCCGCCCTCACCCTCGATGTCGACGTGACCGGCGGCGGCGCCCCGCTCGCCAATGCCGAGGTGATCCTCCACACCCGCAGCTTCGGCGGGGTCTCCGAGCAGAAGCGCCACACCGACGGCAATGGCCGGGCGCGCTTCCCGCTCGCCCCCGGCCACACCCTCGCCGCCGCCGTGATCGTCCCCGAACATGGCTTCTGGACGATGGTCGTGCGCGGCGATGCGATCCGCCGGCCGATCGAATGCCCGCCCTTGCCGGCGGACGGCCCGCTCGGCTGGTGGCATCAGCTGCTCGGCCAGGGCGCCTATGACGCGCGCGCCGGCGCCAACGTGCGGGTCGCGGTGATCGACAGCGGCCTTGGCGCCAATGCCGCTTT